>JAASTO010000187.1 GCA_021767245.1 Balneolaceae bacterium | reverse complement strand
AGACGGCGGCATTTTGTACGTAGTTCCATGAGACTGATTCCGGGGGTGTCATCAATGTATATTTCCGCACTGAATAGGCGACTTGCCGCATCAATCAGACGCCTGAAATCTTCGTCCTTTAGCGTTCCCTTTCGTGCTTCATCCGCACGTACTCTTGCTTCCATGGTTAACAGACGCTGTACCAATGACTGATTGGACATCTCGAGACTAAAAAGGGCGATAGGGGTTCTAAGATTTTCATCAGGATGCATGGCTGCATTACGGGCTGCTGTAAGTACAAAAGCCGTTTTACCCATCGAGGGACGGGCAGCAATGATCACCAGATCTCCTTTTTGCCATCCGGCGGTCATTTCATCTATAGCCAAACCGGATGGAACACCGGTAATACCGTAATCTTTTCCTCTCAGGTCTTCCAGATAAGAAAGAGTATCTTTCAAAAGTTTTTCTACCGGTACGGCTGAACTGCGGCTTTTCTGATTGGAAAGATCAAAGATACTTTGTTCTGCGTGATCCAGAACATCGTAGGCATCGGAAGTAGTATCATAAGCTTCCTTGATCACATCATTACTTGCCAGGATAAGGTTCCGTTTGATCGCTTTTTCAATGATGATCTGAGCATGGTACTCAATATTTGCTGACGAACTTACGGATCGGGTCAGGTCAGACAGATAAGTAGTGCCGCCGCACACTTCCAGTAAGTTATTATCCTTGAGTTCATTTTCAACCGTCAGCAGATCCAGGGGATTATCTCTTTCATACAGGTTTGATAAAGTCTCAAAAATGTGACGATTGGCCGTTTTATAGAAATCAGTTGGCTTCAGCATTTGAAGGGCAATAGTTGCTGCACCATGCTCGATCAGCATCGCCCCCAAAACAGCTTCCTCAACCTCAACTGCCTGAGGCGGAACGCGACCACCTTTCTCTAATTCCTGAGTGTCGTATTGTTGATATTTGTTATTGTATGACCCGGATTTTTTTGCCATGCTTACTACTGAAAACCTGTTGATCGTGTGCTAATTCAGAAATCAAAAATAGGTATAAAATCAGACCGAATGGGGATTCTTTTTAAACAAATTTTAAACAGGTTTATCCACAAATTGAGCAATCAGGTTATAGCAAATTTTCTGATTCCTACAAAAACGATGATAAGAAGAGAGAAAAAGGCAAAGAAAGGAAGTATTAGATCTTTTAGTCCTGCAACCAGCATAATACTGATCAATAGAAGCTGAAAACCCAAACCAAAGACGGACAAAGGGGTCATAAACCATTTAGGAAATGTTGAGGACTTTGGTGCTTCCCGGTCAATGGTATAAATGATCCTGTCGAAGCCGCCATAGAGTAATTTATATACATTAAAAAGGACATCTACATGTCGTTGTTTTTCTCCTTTTAGTGCAACGGGAGCTTCTTCCTCAAACACCTGACTCGTGTTATCTCCCTTAACATTCGTTCTGAGAATGACATAGTAGTAGTTGTAAAGCGTACCCTGAAGCTGTATTCCCAAAAATGCCATCACTGCAACGTAAATACTCGTATCGGATATAAACCAGATGGTTGCCACGATGAGGAAGTTCAAAATTATATCAGAGATGGAATCTAAATACCTACCGGTGTAGGATGGCTTTTGTTTCACACGTGCCAATTCTCCGTCAGCAGCATCCAGTATGGATTTAAGGATCAGGAATAGAGCAGCACATATATAATTCCCGATAATCATGCAATAAATTGCGATCAAGCCCGAAATCACAAACCAGATGGTAATGTGTATCGGAGTTATATTGGTGGATTTGAGAGACTCAGCAATGATACGGGCTGGGATACGACCATAATCTGATAGGTCAAAAAATGCATATTTTTTGGGTAATTTGGGCACTTCGATCGGGGTTGTGCTGATCTTTACCATCTAAAGGAAAATTGGTGAACCGAAGTTCCTGAACCTGAAGGTATTTATTAAGCCTTTTAAAAGCTTAATATCAGCAACCATTATCCTTTACCTGCCGCCCAACTCGTCATATCGTTTTCTCAATTTTTGAACGTCTTCCCAGGTTGGGCGTTTCCATTTGGGATTTCTGAGCAGAGCCGCCGGGTGATAGGTAGCCATAAGTTCTCTGCCATGGAACGTGTGAAAAGATCCTCTCAACTTACTGAGTGACGTATCCTCATCTAAAAGGGTGGTTGCTGAAATTCTGCCAACGCATAAAATGATCTTGGGATCCACAAGTTCAATTTGCCTCAACAAATAAGGCAAGCTTTTTTCCCGTTCTTCAGGTTTAGGATCTCTGTTATTGGGAGGTCGATGTTTCAGTATATTGGCAATGTATATGTCATTGCGATTAAAATTAATGGCACCCATGATCTTATCCAGTAATTGACCGGCTTCACCTACGAATGGCTCTCCCTGTTGGTCCTCATTATAACCGGGAGCCTCCCCAACGATCATGAGGTCAGCATCCGGGTTTCCCACCCCGAATACCAGATTGGTATCTTCCAGGTCGGTTTGAAGATCAGGATCTTGTTCACAGAGCCTCCTTAATTCATCCAAAGTTTGGCAGGCAACTATTTTCTCTTGTGTACTTAACGGTTTTTCAGTTTCGGTTTGAACCGTTTCCTGATCTTCTGCCTTTGTGTGTTGAATATTTGAACTCTGCGGTCCTGTTGACTTGGTATTAATTTCAGATTTCTTCTCCTGGCTTACCTCAGGTTCAACTGCATCCGGTATGGGCACTGAAAACTTACCGTACAGATCCTGTTGTTGTTTAATGAATCGTTCTGCTTTCTCAATTAATTCTTTAGGGTCGGTCATCTGTTCTTAATTTCTACAGTTGTACAATTTTTAAAACCAAGTTATTCATTCTAAAAGGATCGTAATTCCTACGATTTCCACAACTTTTCAAGCATGGCATATAATATAACTCCGGCAGCTACTGATACATTCAAGGAATGCTTTTTTCCAAATTGCGGAATCGCAACAAATTCGTCAATGTATGGGAGTAATTCTTCATCGATCCCTGCCACTTCACTGCCTAAAACAATACACATTTTAGGATGCGTATCTGCTTCGAAATCTGGGAGTTCGGTACTGTCATTAGTTTGCTCTAATCCAATCAGATAGTAACCTTCTTTTTTCAGTTCATCTACGGCCTCTAACGAATCCTCTTCATATCTCCAATCAACAAATTCCTCTGCACCAATTGCTGTTTTGTTGATCTCCGGTCGGGGTGGAGCAGGGGTAATGCCTGTCAGAATGATTTCAGAGATTCCAAAGGCATCAGCGGAACGAAAAATGGATCCAACATTATGCAAACTTCGGACATTTGGGATCAGGATCTTTAGAGACCTCAAGTAACCGGGAGCGGTTCTGGAAAGATTTTCCTGAAGTATTTCTTTGGTCGTAAGTTTCTTCAAGTCAATTAAGATGTTGTGTGATAATTTTGAAGATCGATCTCTAAAATAGGATAGTTTTGACTTCTTAACACAGGCTTTGAGGGGCATAGTTTGTTTCCGATTGATATCATAGAAATTCTCAATCAATTCGGTTTAGTTAAGAGAGGGAGTTTTCGTATATTTGTACTCGTTCTAAATAGGCTCCAAAAACATCGAACGCAATGCAATACAAGGATGTTTTTTTGGGTGCCGCAAAGACCAAACTTTTAAACCATTAATTAGCTAATGAGCGAGACGCAAGCCTTAGAGTCAATGATCGGAGAGGAGTATAAGTATGGCTTCAGTACCGATGTTGAATATGAAGACTTTCCCAAAGGGATCAACGAAGATATAATCCGGGAACTTTCTGCGCGCAAAGAGGAACCAGAATGGATGCTTGAATTCCGTTTAAAGGCCTACCGTGCATGGACAGAAATGGAAGAACCGGATTGGTTCAATGCTGAATACGAAAAACCAAAATTTGATTCGTTACAGTATTATTCGGCTCCTAAAAACAAGCCAAAACTGGATAGCCTGGATGAGGTTGACCCCAAGATTAGAGAGACCTACGATAAACTCGGTATCCCTTTAGAAGAGCAGAAAGCCCTGGCCGGTGTTGCTGTGGATGCAGTCTTTGATAGTGTATCTGTTTTTACCTCGTTCAAAGAGAAACTGGCTGAAGCCGGTGTGATCTTTTGCTCAATTTCTGAAGCGATTAAGAATCATCCTGAATTAGTGAAGAAATACATGGGATCTGTGGTTCCCGTTCGTGATAATTTTTATGCAGCACTGAATTCTGCAGTTTTCTCTGATGGTTCCTTTTGCTATGTACCAAAGGATACTATCTGCCCGATGGAGCTATCCACTTATTTCAGAATCAACAATATGAATTCCGGGCAGTTTGAGAGAACTCTCATTATAGCCGAGGACAACTCCCACGTGAGTTACCTGGAAGGGTGTACGGCACCAATGTATGACGAACATCAGTTGCACGCAGCTGTTGTTGAATTGGTGGCCCTTGATAATGCTGAGATCAAATACTCAACCATTCAGAACTGGTATTCCGGTGATGAAGAAGGTAAAGGCGGTATTTACAACTTTGTTACTAAACGTGGTGCCTGCCGCGGTAAGAATTCCAAGATCAGCTGGACTCAGCTTGAAACCGGATCCGCCGTTACTCTTAAATACCCAAGTGTCATATTACAGGGAGATAATTCCATTGGTGAGTTCTACTCTGTGGCTGTGACCACTAAGCGTCAGCAAGCTGATACAGGGACCAAAATGATCCACATTGGTAAGAATACCAAGAGTACGATCATATCTAAAGGGATTTCTGCTGGGCACTCAAACAACAGCTATCGCGGAGAGGTTAAAATTAACAAAGGGGCTGATGGTGCCCGAAACTACTCCGTCTGTGACTCGATGTTGATCGGTCAGACTTGTGGAGCACACACATTCCCTTACATATCTTCTCAAAACCCAACGGCAAGTGTGGAGCATGAGGCTTCAACTTCTCGAGTAGGGGAAGAGCAGATCTTTTACCTGATGCAGCGTGGAATCAGCGAACAAGACGCCATTTCCATGATCATCAACGGATTTGTGAAGGAAGTGCTGAAAGAATTACCGCTTGAATTTGCAACGGAAGCGAATGCATTGCTTGATGT
>JAASTO010000186.1 GCA_021767245.1 Balneolaceae bacterium | reverse complement strand
TCCTGTTCTTGAAGTTGGGTGATATCAAAATTGAGTTTGAGAGCATGATTACCGGCTACCTCCTGAAATAAAGAAAATATTGCAGGCAAGGTAGCTTTTCCGTCATTATCCACCTCATTGGCTCTGATCTTGAAATCTTCTGAGTACTTTGTGATATCAGTTTTCATCTAAAATTGTAACGCTTTGGTTTAAAAGGTCCGGTTCTGTAATATTTGAATGAACTATGCATAGGTTGAAATAAAAAAGCCACAGATCAGAATTGACCTGTGGCCATTTATTTAAGATCCGGTGTTAAACTAAAAAGTTTTCACCTTTATTAGGGATGATCACTTCTGTATCAGTGATACCCTCAAGTATCTCCTTGAATTCATTTGGGTCGCTATCTATTGGAGGCCAGGTTCCATAATGCATTGGAACTGCTATTTCGCATCCAATGAGTTCAACCGCGTAAGCTGCTTCCTCAGGCCCCATCGTGAAATGATCTCCGGTTGGAGCCAGGACCACATGCGGACGATATAATTCCCCATAAAGTTCAAGATCTGCAAATATGTTGGTGTCGCCCATATGATAAACACAGATGTCATCTTCAAAAGATATCACCAATCCACCGGGATCGCCGGCATATTTTCCTTTATAAGAGGAGCTGTGATTGGCAGAAACTAAAGTCACTGAGAAATCTTCAAAGTGAATAGTTCCGCCTTTGTTGAAACCTACCGCCTGATCTTCAGGGAGGCCTTCTTCTTGTAGTATGCCAACAAGTTCCAGAATACCGACCACCTTGGCTCCGGTATTTTTCGCGATCTCAATGGTATCACCAACATGATCTTCATGACCGTGAGTGAGTAAAATATAATCTGCTTTATCCACCTTTTTAAGTTCGTCAGGGGTAGATGGATTATCTTTTAAGAATGGATCGATATAAATGATCTTGCCACTTTGACTTTCCAGCTTAAATGCTGAGTGACCAAGCCATTGAGCTTTAATTTGTGTATTCATAAACTCCTATTTTAATTCCTTGTTTGATTCTTACACGTAATTAAATGAAAATCAGGCTAAAATGATTCGTTAAATAGGAAATAATAGCAGAAGTTTAAGCACTAACCGTGTTATACTTCCGATGAATTAACTATGATTACAAGTAGATGAGTATTTTTGATAGCATTAGAGATATTTTTAAGTCTGAGAGCGATGGCTCAGTCAATCCTAAATGGGGCAAATTGACAGCTTCATCCGAACTGAGTGAAATTGAAGAAGCCTCGTACTCAAAACCACAGCTTATTTACAAGCACAGCACACGGTGTGCCAACAGTTACTTTGCCTTAAAGGATCTTCAAAATATTCCGGAAAGTACATTTGAAAATATAAATGGATATTTGGTTGATGTGACTGGCCAAAGGACTTTATCGGGAGAAGTTTCAAGGTATTTCAACATACGTCATGAGTCACCGCAAGTGATCATAGTAAAGGATGGTGAGGTCATATGGACCGCATCACATGGAAATGTACGAACAGAATCAATACTCGATGTCATTGAGTAATGGAACCAATTTAGGTTCATTCAATAAAAAATATTTATGTAGGGCATCATTAAATATGTGATTGACCTTTGATAATTGTATATTTTTGTTTTCGTAACAATTTAAAGCATCTTAAATGCTTATATATGATGCAGTTAACGCTTATTAATGTGGAGTACTGATGGAGGGTAAAGAACTTAACGGGGTGACTTCCGGAAATGTATATCAACCACTCACAATGGATTACATTTTGGGTGAACAGGGGATCGGAAGCTTAAAGTTTTTAGGATTACTTACAGTTTGGGTTGCACTGATCGCAGTCAGCATATCGTCGGTTTTTATTGTTGAAAATTATTTTGGCTTTTCGGACATCCTCAATCAGGATAAGATCGGACAAGTATTTTTGATTCAGATCCCAATGCTTATCGGAATGTTACTGATGTTTTGGGTGGGTTTTGAATGGGGATTCATACCTGTGTTTGTATCCACCTTTGTTTTGGCCTTTACAGCATCGATGACCTGGTATTGGTCGTTGCTTTACTCATTCTCATTCACTTTAGGCTTATCGATCTTTGCTTTATCTTACTATTGTGTCTCTTTTGACCTAAGTCTCAGAGATTTAAAAAGCTTTACTTTCTATATTGTGGTCTCACTATTTGCAGCTTTAGCTTGTTCCCTTGGGGCTTTTGTATGGAGCCGATTCTATAACCTGCCTTTATTTGAAACACTTTTAATATGGAAAAGCTGGTGGGTCAGTTTGTTCCTGCAATCTGTGTTGGTAGCGGGGCCCATTCTCTATTTCTTTACACCGATGGTTTATAGGTTTCGAAGTCAGAGATTCAATGTTCCTGAAAAAGAAGAGGTTTCTCTTAAGTGGATCTATTCGACGATCACTGTTGTGGTTTTAGTATTGGCCATGTTTATCATCTCTGCCAAGTTACTTGGTTCGCAATCCATTGAGTCTGAGATCATGAACTCCGGCTTGGCCATGGGGTCTGAACTGTATTCAAGTATTAGCAGTGTGAACGAGTCGTTTGAGATCGTTACATGGATATCCATCTCGCTGGTATTTTTTATTGGTATTGGCAGTATTTACCTGGTGGGTAGTTGGAACAAGAATCTTAAGAATGAGGTCGATTCACAAACGCATGAACTGCGATTAAATGAAGTCAAGCTGAATGCTGCACTCGAAGAGAGAGATGAACTGCTGAATGAAATTCATAATCGGGTTAGAACGAATTTGACCATGGTTCTGGCTGTACTTGAACTTCAATTAAAGAGTGATACCTATAAAACAAATGAGCAGATCCTGAAGGACTCTCATTCATTGATTCGTTCGTTGACCATTGTTCATGAATCCATGTCTCAAACCAAAAGTGCCAGTCAAGTCGATCTGAAAAATTACGCTATCAAACTGAGTAACCGGGTTGAACAGTCACTTAGAAAAGACAAGAAAGATATCCAGTTCACAGTTAAGGCAGATGAAGGCATTACGTTAGACATGGATCGTGCTATACCATTTTCACTTATAACCAACGAATTAGTGATGAATGCTTGTAATCACGGTTTTAAGACCGGAGATAAAGGCAGTGTGGTCATAGACATAAGTAAGGATGACGAGACCATCACCTTGAAGGTATCAAACAACGGACAGGGACTTCCTTCTAACTTTGAGAACAAAGCATCCAGTGGAATAGGAATGCGTATCATTCGGGCATTCAGTAAGCAGCTCAATGCTGAACTGGATTACTTTTCAACAAACGTTACTACATTTATATTAAAGATCCCTGTAGATTAATCTAAATGAGATGAAAAGCTTTCTGATCTGGTTATTGGTAACGGTTACAGGAGCAGGGATCGGATATGGGATAAGCTGGCTAACGGGCTTAAATCCATATCTTTGCATAGGTGTAGGAATGGTTATTGGCAGTTCAATTGGAGTAACTGCAAATATTCATCGAGATCAACAGGCTATGCCCGGACGTGAAGAGGACTCCATTCATGACAAAAGTTCTTCCAAAACTTCTGATAATAATTCCTTGCCGAATCGAACTAAGACCGATCAAACAGAGAACTGAAGTTTTCTTCAAAATCTGGCTCTATGAGGCCTTTTTCGGTAATAAAACCGGTAATGTAATCGTGAGGAGTCAGGTCAAATGCCGGATTAAATGCATCCGTTTTCTTGGGTGTGATAGGAGTATTCCCAAATTGAGTTACTTCTTCTGCATCACGTTCTTCTATCTCAATGTCACTACCCGAAGCCGTTTTAGGATCTACAGTTGAAAGTGGGAGAGCTACGTAAAAAGGAATGTCATTCTCTTTGGCGAGTACCGCCAGCGGATAAGTCCCAATTCTATTAATTAGATCACCGTTGGCCGTAACACGGTCGGCTCCAACTAAGACTATATCAACCTCACCTTTATTCATCAGGGAACCGGCAGTGGAGTCGGTGATCAACTTATAGGGTATCTCAGTTTTTTCAAGTTCCCAGGCAGTCAATCTTGCTCCCTGTAATAGAGGGCGGGTTTCATTCACCCAAACATGAATATTCTTTTCAGCCTCATGAGCATGTAGGATGACGGAAAAAGCTGTGCCGAATGCTCCTGTTGCCAAAGCTCCCGTGTTACCGTGAGTTAAAACTTTCGCATCTTTTTTTATGAGTTTAGAACCATGTTCACCAATGTTTTTACCCCCACGTTTGTCTTCAGCATGAATGGTTTTTGCAGTTTTAAGGATGATCTCTTTAATCTCTTCCAGTTCCTTATCCTTGTTGGCAAAGATCGTATGTTTGATGCGCTGAAGCGCCCAGGTTGAGTTCATTGCGGTAGGGCGGGCCGATATCAGGTAATCGATCCATCGGTCTATCTCTACACTGAAACTCGTAAAGTTCCTTGATTCAAGGTCTTTCACCCCTAGGTATAATCCATAAGCAGCCGCTATTCCAACTGCCGGGGCACCACTGATCTTTAAATTTTTGATGCACTCCCAAACTTGCCCAATGGTATTGACATCAGAATAGATCTCCCGAAGGGGGAGCTGAGTTTGATCCAGGATAACTAAATGATCGTCTTGCCAGGTGATGGTTTCGTAAGCAGGTTCCATGAATGATTCGTGAACTTTAATTAAATGGGGCTCAGTCAATAAAGCTAACCTGAGCTCCCTTAACAAATATAAATCCTTCTATGTATTTGACTAATGGCCGGCAGCGTATCCATCTCCCCGGGGGTCCACTCCACTTGAATATGAACCATCCGGTTCAACATAGATATTATGAGCTCTTCCAATGCCGGGCATGGGGAAGATGGAATGGCCTTTTTCCTGAAGCAAATTTTGAGTATCAGGGCTGAGGCCAAAATCATCGATAAAGAGCATGTCAGGCAACCATTGGTGATGAAATCGAGGGAAAGCTGTGGACTGTTGTGGCCTCATATCAAACACCGCACGGTTTAAAAAACTTTGAAGGGTGGCAGTTATGATCCGTGGTCCGCCGGCAGCACCAAGAACCATATCAACCCGGTTATTTTTAGTCACGATGGTTGGCGTCATGCTGCTGAGCATACGCTTTCCGGGTTC
>JAASTO010000185.1 GCA_021767245.1 Balneolaceae bacterium | reverse complement strand
GTTTCAACCTCACCTGAACTCCTGATCAACTTTTGGATCGATTCCTGTCCAGATCTAAACCTCAGCTCTCTTTCAATTTCTTTACAATTCACGTACCCTTCATCTTTAATGTCCATTTCATTGGCCATCGATTCAGTATCCTCAACCTCTTGATCAGCCTTATCCTCATTCGCTTCAGGCAGGCTGAGTTCTTCCAGCAGCAGTTTTACCTTACTTGTCAAATCAGAATTTGGATAGGTATTCAAAAAGGTTTTGATCAGGCTTCTTGCACTGTCAAAAGACGCGTTCTGATATGGGAATATGGCTAACAGATCATTTTGGTTCAGTGTTGAATCGGCGTCAAGTATACGGTCACTACGCAATATCAGGGTATCGGATAAAGGCGGGTTCAAAGAATCAGTGATGGAAAGTGAGTCCATTCCATTTCTACTATTGTTATGATACCGGTGCCAGGCTATAATTTTTTCATTGTAAAGGGAATCTAAACTTCCTTCTTCCAGATACAACTGAATCGATTCATACAGCACGAGATCCGATCTCGGGTGGTCAGAAAATGACATTGAAAGGAACCTGAGAGAATCGGCTTTTTCAGAGAGAGAAAGACTGTCGTTTTGAGACACTGAATTATATTGAAAAATCAGTCTTTGAGTATCACTGCTGTTTTCAGTTTCAGGTCCTTCCCCAATGATTTCTTTGGCAAAGCTGCTGTTCGGATACTCCGACAGTAATCTTTCAGCATACTCCATCGATCTTCGGGTATCGCCGGCATTATCATACAACTCTGTCAGGGAATAAAGAGAGATCATATTAATCCGATCATCAGAAGGATTTTCCAGCGCTTTTTGAAAGTAATATGCAGCGCTGTCGGGCATATCCATGGACAGGTACATCAGATTACCCAGTTCGTACTGCAATGCTGAAATATTTCGTCTCACAGAGTCCTGCTCTATTTCAGTGAATGGCACGTCACCGAGATCAATTTCAACATCCAATAGGATCGTTTGATTACGGTCTTCCGTCTGTTCTGTGAGCTGTTCCTGTACAATTTGTGATCGCATCAGGCTCTGCACTCTCCAATTATCAACCAATGCACGATTTCCCCAAACCTGATTGAATTGTTGTTTAACCGATGCCTGCAGTTCCGGATTATTGGTATTCAGAAATCCATTTCTTTCTGTGGTGCCCGGATCTCCGGTTACGGACGGCTGATCTAAAGTTACCAATCGGTCATCCCGGTTACCGGCTCTTTGCTGCTGTTGCAGCTCAAGAATCTTATTGCGGCGCATCTCAGTGATCACAGAATCCAGTTCCTCATCCGTCAATAGTCCCAAGGCCAGCAAACTATCTTGTCTTGAAAGTTCTTTTTTCAACCTCGCATACGATCCATAAGAATCGGCCAGTTCCTGAGCATTATAAGCCTCGGGTAATAATTCTCTCGAAACATTTACGCTTGCAGCTGAATCATAATAAACCGCGGCTACCATAAAATTATCGTAACCCTGACGATATATCTCTGCTAAACCATTATAACTTCTGGCACGAATTTCCGGTTTAGGAGGAGAGTCCCCACCATGAAGGACCCGGTTATACAGTATTTCTGCTCGTTCATAATTACCCCTTTCATGCTCTGTTCTTGCCAGCTCAAAATCAAGTTCAGAGAGATAATCAACATTCTTATCGTCCCGGCGCATAGCATTGAAAATATCTGCTGCAATATCATTACGGCCCATTTGTCGGGCCAGTTCTGCTTTTTTACGCTGCGCAAGATACTGTAACCTGTAGTCGGTAAAGTGATTTTCCACGCGGCCATATACCCCGTAAGCCGTCTCCAAAATACCAAGGCGCTCATAAACTTGACCAAGTAAGAAATATCCCCGGCTTTTTTGACTTTCACTCTTTAGGTAAGGCACAGACTCTCTGAGTGTTTCCTCAGCTGAGGTCCAGTTTTCCTGGGCTACAAAATGTTGTCCCAATATGGTACGAAGTTCCGCTAATTCCTCATGAGTCCAATTTTCAACTTCAGAATTTATAGCCTCACTGATGAAGGCGATAGCCTCTGAATTCAACCCCATTTCCAGGAAATTTCTTGCTTTCCAAAGCACAGATTGTTTCTGCAGTTCCGGGTCATTTGTGGTCAGTGATAACTCATCAAATTTTTGATCAGCGGAATAATATTCCTGCTGGTAGTAGTAAGAACGCCCGATCAGAAAAAGAGCATCATCCACCCACTTGGATTCCTGATGCTTTCTTAAAACACTTGCTGATTTTTGAATGGCACTTTCAAAATCCTGATAGCCGGCGTTTACCGGAGGTTGATGGATACGGATTGGAACGAGGGGATTGTAGTCTCTGGGCTGACTAACATTTTTATTTAACCCCGATTTATAACTCTTCTGAGCGTTGTAAAAGGTATTATAATAGGCATTGAAATTATTCCAGCTCGAACGCAACGAGGTGCCACACCCTGCAAAAAAAACACCAATTACGATCCACAGAAATATATTTCGGAAACCCATATCACACCCAAAAATCCATGCTATTCTATTGTACTCACTTTGATCATGTTAGTACGACCACGTTTAGCTATTGGCATGCCTGTGGCAACGATCACCCGATCCCCCTCTTTTACCATACCATTGTCTTTGAGGTAATCTTCCATCATCTTAACACTCTTATCCGTATCAAAAAGCTCATCCAATCGAACTGAGTACACCCCCCAAACAAGATTCAACTGTCGACGCACTTTCTTATTTTCTGTGAACGCTACGATCGGAACTTTGGGCCTGAACTTTGCGATTCGTCGAGCAGTATTCCCGGAATGAGTAATGGTGCTGATAGCACTGGCTTCTACGTTATCGGAAATGGTCACACAGGAATAAGCAAGCGATTCGATAACCTGTTTTTCTTTCCATTCCGGCTTCCGGTAACCCAGACTGTTATAAAGCTGAGGCCTGTTATCTTCAATAGATCGGCAGATCCTGTCCATCACATTCACAGCCTCCATTGGAAAGGCTCCGGCAGCGGTTTCTCCGGAAAGCATCACAGCATCGGTTCCGTCCAGAACCGCGTTGGCCACATCCGAGCTTTCTGCCCGTGTTGGGCGTGGATTCGTAATCATGGAGTCTAACATTTGGGTAGCGGTGATAACCGGTTTACCGGCCATTCTGCACTTCTCAATGATCATTTTTTGCATGATCGGAACCTGCTCTGTCGGTATCTCGATACCAAGGTCACCCCTCGCCACCATGATACCATCAGCTTCTTCTATGATCTCATCGATCACTTTAAGCGCTTCCGGCTTCTCGATCTTAGCGATAATAGACGCCTGACTCCCAGCTGCCCTTACTCTTGAAATGATATCCCGTACATCCTTAGCCGACCGTACAAAAGAAAGAGCAATGATATCAACGTCTTGTTTGATACCAAATTCGAGGTCTCTAATATCCTTTTCAGTGAGTGATGGTACTGAGATCTTTACATTTGGCAGGTTCACACCTTTTCGGGATTTCAGTAATCCCCCCACCACAACTTTGGCCTCCAGGGAATCCGGCAACTGCTTGGTCACTTTAAACTCCAGCAATCCATCATCAAGTAAAATGGTATTCCCTTCTTCGGCTTCACGGATCAGCCCTTTATAATCAATAGGAACCACTTTATTTGTTCCTTCAACATCTTCTGCCGTGATCTTTATGGTGGAACCGGTCTTTAATTCCTGAGCTCCATCTTTCATCTGCCCAACGCGGATCTTAGGTCCCTGAAGATCCATCAGTACAGGTACACTGTACTTATATTTTTTTGCGGCTTTACGAATGTATTTGATCACTTTGGCATGGTCAGCATGCGTGCCATGAGAAAAATTTACCCGCGCTACATTCATACCATGTAAAAGCAGGTCCTCGATCTTTTCCTGAGTATTACAACTGGGACCGATGGTGCAAACAATTTTTGTTCGTCTCCTTGCAGAAATCATAAAGAGTGATTATTTAAATGAGTGAGTACGTTTTTACAATGTGCCTAAAGATAGCTTAAATGTTGCAATCATTGTGAATTGATTTTTTAAAAGATGAGGTCAGATTATGAGGGTATTTAATTTTGAGAGATCGCATTTGATGATCATTCTAATTTCTTCTTTTGTGATCATCAGCTGTTCCAATAACTACACGGAAGATATCAAACGGGGATCAGCCTATGATTATGAACCGGGACTTCCGGAACTTTGGTTTGAACCGGCCGGTGTGATTACCACTGAGGGTATTCCGGTGATCAAAGTCGCGGGTACCATCCCTAAAAGCAGCCTGATCTATAAAAATGTGGATGATGTTTTATCTGCATCCATCAGTGTCAACATTGAAGTGATCAACACAAACACGGGGCAGTCCACTTCCGACACATTCAAAGAAACCATAGCCCAAAACGAACGGCAAAGTGCCTTAAATGATGAACTCTATAATTTTTATAAAGAATATGAAGTTTCTCCCGGAACGTTCGATGTGATCGTTTCTGTAATGGATCAGGCAACGGGTAAGCTTGTCATAAGAGAGAAGACGGCGACCATACCCAAACTGAGTGATGGAGTACAGAATGTTACCAATATTCGATTATTGGCCAAAGGTATTGGTAACACCGATGATTTTGTTCCTATACCTACCTATGATGTAAACAATACGGCAGACAGCCTTAAATTTGAATTTCAGGTCGCTAATACGACTAACGACCGTTCCCCCCTTACATTCAATGCGAGGCTCCTTAAGTTCAGGGCTGATACGACCATAGCCACCCCCATGACCTACACAAACCGTTCTGCATCCAGTATTGAATACAAAGGGATCGACATGCGGGATTATGAGGTGATACAATCCACACAGCGAGAGTTGACGCAAAGAGGTAATGTAACGGTTGAGTTCGTTTTTGATAATCTACCTGAGGGTAACTACCGATTTGAGGTAGGTCAGAACCTGAATGAAAAAGACAGATTGTACAAAGCCCGTGACTTTTCCATCAAAGGTGAAAACTATCCGTTGGTTCAGTCGCCACAAGAACTTGCTGAACCCCTTATCTATATCATGGATCCTGAGGAATATGAACAATTGATAAGTATT
>JAASTO010000184.1 GCA_021767245.1 Balneolaceae bacterium | reverse complement strand
TAGCAGTTAGCAGTTAGCAGTTAGCAGTTAGCAGTTAGCAGTTAGCAGTTAGCAGTTAGCAGTTAGCAGTTAGCAGTTAGCAGTTAGCAGTTAGCAGTTAGCAGTTAGCAGTTAGCAGTTAGCAGAACATCGGTAGAGCTTGTGCCACTATCAAATCTTATTTTTTTAAATACTGCCGTTAAATGTCCATTTGCCGATACTACACTGTTTACTGCAAAAAGATTTGTAAATTAGGGTTTGGTTGTTAACCTTTGGTTGAATTTTAAAACAAGCTGCTTAATGAGCTTACTTGAAAAACTTGGTTTGAGTCAGAAGCGTAAAGAACTGGCTCCTCTTATTGGTGAGAAAAAGAAAAAGGAACAGGAAAAGTATTCCCTGAAAAGAAATCCATATCTAAGAGCACTCATCGTATTTCTGTTTATTGTTATCAGTGCTTTTTCCCTGCCTAAAAACCCTGTCAATTCCGGTTTAAATTATGCCCTGAATCAGCCTTGGCGCAATGCTGACTTAACGGCGCCCTTTACCTTTTCCATTCAAAAAACGGATGCGGAGTTAGAAGAGGAACGACAGGAGATCCGGGAAAATACAGCACCTATTTTCAAAGTTAATGCCAATGCACCCATTACCATACAAGCCAGACTCGATTCAATCTACCGACAGATGCAGCCGGTATTAGAGGCATACCACGACTGGCAGGTTTCCAAACAAACAACTCCTGCAAAGGCCGATGTGGATAGCGCAAATTTCACTTCAACACTTGAAGATTCCGACCTTGATCTGACCGGCAGTTCTTGGCAGCTATTACTAGATAGCTATCACGAAGTACAGAATTCGAACCAGGCACCTTCACAATTCATTGGAGTAACCGTCAAACAACAGCTTGAATTACTGATCGATCAGCTTATAGGCCAAGGTATAATCGACAGAAATAAGGGCACATTAAATACCAGTCAGATTACGATCAGAAATCCGAGGGAAAGTACGGAGCAGTCGGTTGACCTTGCGCGGATCAGAGACCTGAGGGAAGCCAATGAATTTGTTCAATTCCGATTGAACCGCATGTTCAATGAAGAACAAGCAAGGCTCGCTTTAGAGATCTACAATAAAGTTATCAGCCCAAATATGAACTACAGTGAGGAAGATACTCAGGCTAAACTTCAGGAAGCCTTAGCCGAGATATCAGAAACCAAGGGAGCTGTGACTCAGGGACAGGTGATCATTCGGCGCGGTGACCTTGTAAATGATGAACGGGCCAACATACTGAGAAGCCTTGCCGAGGCTCGTTCAGAAAATGCAACCGAGATTGAAAGGTGGGTGCGTTTTGCCGGACAACTTATCATCATTGTTGCCGTCACACTCGTCTTCTTCATGTATATTTATTTATATAGGCGAAACATTACCTCTAATAATGCCTTGTTCTTCCTGGTTTTCTTAACTCTTGGATTGGTCTCTTTCGCGGGTGGATTTATCAACTATTTTGATATCGCGGACCCGTATATCATACCGGTGGCCATTGCACCCATCGTACTTACTATCATATTTGACTCAAGGGTTGGGCTTGTCTCATCCATCATGCTGGCCAGTTTACTTGGGCTTATTCATGGTAACAGTTTTGAATATATCGTTGCGACCTTTACAGCCTGTAGCTTGGGTGTATTTTCAGTTCGAGACATAAAGGATCGTTCCCAATTTTTCTTTACCACACCGGGCATTGTATTCCTAACCTATGTGATCGTGATCGGGTCTTTCAATGTGGCAGCACTCAGCGGATGGGATACCTTTTTGTCTGATCTGATGTACATCGCAATCAGTTCTGTGTTCATTTTATTCACCTATCCCATCATTCTTATCTTTGAAAAAATATTTGGTGTAACTACCGATTTTACCCTCATCGAACTGGGCGATACCAATCAGCCATTATTAAAAGATCTCATGAATAAGGCTCCCGGTACGTTTCATCATAGTCTTCAGGTGGCAAATCTGGCCGAAGCGGCTGCATCGGCCATTGGTGCCAACTCTTTGCTTTGCCGCGTGGGTTCCCTTTATCACGATATAGGAAAAATGGTTAAACCTGATTATTTCGTGGAAAATCAAACCAAAGGATCCAACGAGCATGATAAACTAAAACCTCAGATGAGCGCTATGGTGATCAAAGCTCATGTGAGTGAAGGGGTTAAAATGGCTGAAGAACATGACCTCCCGGGTAATCTCATTGATTTCATAAAGACGCATCATGGCACCTCTGTGATTCGGTATTTCTATGAGAAGGCTAAAGAAGACGAAAGCCTGAAAAGTATGCTTGAGGAAGACCAGTTCCGATATGAGGGCCCGCTTCCATCAACCAAAGAAACCGGTATTTTACTTTTAGCTGATGGGATCGAAGCCGCATCACGGGCTATGAAAAATCCTACTTATAGCAAACTCGAAAACCTGGTTAACCGCATGGTGGATGACCGGGTGGCTGAAGGTCAGCTGAGTCACTGTCCTCTCACATTCAGACACTTACAGGTTATCAAAGAGACCTTTTTAAATATACTTGTGGGCGTTTACCACAGTCGGGTAGAATATCCTGAAGACAGCGAGAAACAGAAAAGTGAGATCAAGCAGAAGGCCTCACTTGATACCCCAACAAAACCGGTTCAGGAGAATGAAAATAAAGACGTATAGTTTTGGCTTTTAAGCAAGAACTTGATCTGTACCTTCAGTTTATCAAACTGGAAAAAGGTTTGAGTGAAAATTCTGTGGTATCCTACAAAAATGACCTTGAACGGTATTTTTTATACCTCACGTCCGAAAAAAGGATAAAAGACTTGTCGGGCGTCACACTCGGTCATATAGAAGATTTTCTGAATTATCTGGTAGACGATGAACTGCTTTCGGCTAGTTCCCTCGCCCGAAACATCTCCAGTATTCGGGGTTTTCATGAATTTGCGGTTGTGGAAGGTATCACAAAAGCCAATCCTGCAGAGCTTGTGGAACTCCCGAAGAAAGCATCTAAGTTGCCAGAGGTATTGGATCGGGACGAGATCGAGGCCATTCTGGAGACACCGGACCTTAGCTCCCCTGCCGGCATCAGGGACAAAGCAATTCTGGAAACTCTGTACGGAACCGGGATGCGCGTAAGCGAACTTACCGGACTTGAGCAAAACCGCTTGATCTTTGAGATCGGGTTCATCAGGGTGATCGGAAAGGGAAACAAAGAGCGATTGGTTCCGGTTGGTGAGATCGCCCAGGATGCCATCTCTCATTACACAGAACACGTACGTCCTCAATTCTTCAACCCCGAAAAAGCCCATAAAGCAAAGAATAAAGTATTTTTGAGTGTGCGGGGCAGTGCCTTATCCAGAATGAGCATCTGGAACATTGTTCAAAAAGCAGCTGAAAAAGCTGAGATCAAGAAAAATGTGTATCCCCATATTTTCCGCCACTCATTTGCCACTCATCTATTGGAAGGCGGAGCCGATCTCAGGGCCGTTCAGGAGATGCTTGGGCATTCTTCTATCCTTACCACCGAGATATATACACACATCGACCGGTCCTTTCTCCATCAGGTACATAAGGAATTTCACCCAAGGGCGTGATCTTTTACTAAATAAAGCTTCCAAACTTTCGTTCTGCAAAAGGTGTAAACTTCTACTATTTTAGCCACGAATTAAAAAATCATCTACCTATGAAAGTAACCCGCTTCTTTTCTACCCTACTCAGTCTCCTGCTATTCTCATTTCTTACCACAGATATTAACGCGCAGGTATTTGAATCAAAAAACTTTAAAAATGGGCTGGTGGTAACAGCCGATAAGTATGCCTCAGAGATCGGTAATGAAATTCTGATGCAGGGTGGTAATGCGGTAGATGCTGCCGTTGCGGTTCAGTTTGCACTTGCCGTTACACTACCGAGAGCCGGTAATATTGGTGGTGGTGGCTTTATGGTAATACGTTTAGCCAATGGTGAAACGGCCGCACTTGATTTCAGGGAAAAGGCTCCTGAAAAAGCCACGCGTGACATGTATGTCAGAAATGGGGAATTTAAATCTGACCTAAGCTGGGAGGGAATCCTGGCAGTAGGGGTTCCCGGAACTGTGGATGGAATGATCAAGGCCCTAGAGCGCTACGGAAAATTACCCCTGGATCTGGTTCTACAACCTGCTATTAAGCTTGCCCGGGAAGGATATAAGCTGTCATATTCCCATGCAGAATCACTCAATAATCATAAAGACACCTTTAAAAAATATCAGGCTTCTGCTGAGTATTTCACAAAAAAAGATGATACTGAATTCAAAGAAGGGGATCTATTTGTGCAAGAAGACCTTGCAAATACCCTTGAACGGGTAGCTCGTTTTGGGCGGGAGGGATTTTATGCAGGTCCAGTAGCAGATGCTATTGTAAATGAAATGGAACGTTACAGAGGCCTTATCACCTATAACGACCTCTACAATTATGAGAGCCAGTGGAGGGATCCTGTAGAAGTTGAATTCAAAGATTATACCTTACATATCATGTCTCCCCCCAGCAGTGGAAGTATTGCCATTGCACAGATATTGAACATGATCAATGATCATCCTTTAGAAGAAATGGGGCACAATTCCGCTGATTATGTGCATTTGGTCAGCGAGGCTATGCGCCGGGCTTTTGCAGACCGGTCTTACTATTTGGGGGATCCTGATTTTGTAGACGTCCCGGTTTCTGAGCTTATCAGTGAAGAGTATAATGACAAAAGGATGGAAAATTTTTCACAGGATACGGTCACTTCCTCTGCTTCCCTGTCACATGGAGAAATAGCAGGCTTTGTTGAATCAGATGAGACCACTCACTTTTCAGTTATTGACAGTGAAGGAAATGCCGTTGCAGTCACTACAACCCTTAATGGGTCTTTTGGGAGCCATGTTTCCGTTAGCGGTGCAGGTTTTCTTCTCAACAATGAAATGGATGACTTTTCAGCTCAACCGGGGGAACCTAACGCCTATGGATTGATCGGTGCGGAGGCTAACGCTATTGAACCCGGAAAGCGTATGCTCAGCAGCATGACGCCAACCATCGTGACTAAAAATAACCGGGTTGATATGGTTCTTGGTGCTGCCGGCGGACCACGGATCATAACTGCCACCCTTCAAAGTTTTTTAAACCGTGCGGTGTTTGATATGAG
>JAASTO010000183.1 GCA_021767245.1 Balneolaceae bacterium | reverse complement strand
TGCATTTTCAGAGGTGCCTTGCATCCACTATATTCAGCCAAAATTCAATTATATTACTTTGTATGGCCACCTCACTGACCCCAATCGAGTATATCCGCAGTTTTCTTGCGATCGTCGTATTCTTTTTTATGTTCGCTATTTCTACACCGGTCATCGCGATCTTACTGATCCTCTCTTTTGGTAAAGCCACAAATTTTGTGGTAGAGAATTTTGGTCCATTTATCGCCTACCCCGTACTGTGGACTCTGGGCATTTACTTCGAAGTGATCCAACACGGAGAGCCGGTGGATCGTCCCGTCATTTATACCATTAACCACAGTTCCACCCTGGACCTGGTGACCATTATCGCCCTTGGACTCCCCGGTATTCGCTTCGTAGCAAAATGGGAGCTGCAGTACAATCCACTCTTTTTTATTGTGGGCCACCTGACCGGTCAGGTTTTCATTCAGCGCAAAAAAAGCAAAAAAGCGGTCGCCAAACTGAAGAATACCTATGATCGTGTGAAGCGGAATAACCTGTCCATCATGGTGGCGCCGGAAGGGTCACGCAAACATCCGGGTATCATCGGACCATTCAAAAAGGGAGCCTTTCATATGGCTATCGATCTCGATTACCCGATCGTGCCCATCTACTTTGAGGGAAATCAGGAATTAAGTCTGGGAGGTTCCTTGCTTTCAAAAAGCGGACGGATAAAAGCCCACATTCACCCACCGGTAGATACTTCCGAATGGCAAAAAGAAACCATTGACGAACATATCCGACAGCTCAGAAGTATGTACCTGAAATGGGCTGATGTGGAAGAATAAAATAAACTACGACCAGGGGTTTGGTCAGAATTCGTTTTAGATCTTACTTATCGCGGTAGAAATAGATCTTCTTATTATCCGCATCTCTCCGGCTTTTTACCTTAAAGTCGTTTTGCTTGCCAAACTGATATACAGCCGTACGCATTGAATTGATATTCTTTTCGTTGGAATAACTTACTTCAACAGCCTGACCGCCGGGCTTAAGTTTTTCGATGGCTTCAAGTAGCGGTTTGAATTTGGAGGTTCTCTTCTTAGATGATTTAACGTTTGTACGCTTTACAAATTTAATATCCATAACTCTATTATTTTGTTAACCAATAATCTTAAATGTTAATATAGTAATTACCATGAATTATTATATAAAATATAGAATCAAAAAATAATTTATACCGTTCATTAACATCTTTTTTACTTTAGATCTGCAACTGCTCTTATTTCTGAACGATTTATTCAAATTAGGCTAAGCAATTTTGCTGACTTCCGTTTACATTTGAGCTGATACACTCACTCAAATAAATCAAGTGTTATGACAGGGATAGACATTGTAGTTTTTGTAGCCTACTGTGCGGTAATTATTGGGATCGGGTTGTGGGTTTCAAGAGATAAAGAAGGGCACCAAAAGAATGCGGAAGATTATTTTCTGGCCGGTAAATCCCTGCCATGGTGGGCCATCGGTGCCTCGCTCATTGCTGCCAATATCTCTGCCGAGCAGATCATCGGAATGTCTGGTTCCGGATTTGCAGTGGGACTTGCCATTGCCTCCTACGAATGGATGGCCGCCATCACCCTGATCATAGTCGGTAAATACCTGCTTCCTATCTTTATCGAGAAAAAACTTTATACCATTCCTGAATTTATTGAGCACCGGTATAACACCACCCTGAAGACCATCCTTGCCGTTTTCTGGATCGCTCTTTTTGTATTTGTGAACCTCACCACCGTCATGTTTCTCGGCGCCAAAGCCCTTGATACCATCATGGGAACGGGTGATGGCAGCCTTGTTATTTACGCCCTTGTTGGCCTGGCTCTGATCGCCGCCGCGTATTCCCTTTATGGTGGATTGTCGGCTGTGGCCTGGACCGACGTGCTTCAGGTTGGTCTGCTTGTTCTTGGTGGCTTTGTAACTACCTTTGTTGCCCTGTATAACCTGACTCCAGAAGGTGGCATCCTGAACGGCATGGTTCACCTGTATGATACGGCCGGCGATAAATTCAATATGATCCTCGAACGGTCTAATCCTGAATTTGATAACCTGCCCGGCATCGCTGTACTGATCGGCGGACTTTGGGTCGCCAACCTGTATTATTGGGGCTTCAATCAGTACATCATTCAGCGAACCCTGGCAGCCAAATCTCTTAAAGAATCTCAAAAAGGGATCATCTTTGCTGCCTTCCTGAAATTACTGATCCCATTGATCGTGGTGATCCCGGGTATCATAGTATATGTGCTTTACACACAGCCCGAAGGTACCACTCAAATTCCCGGTGTTATCAGCGTATTCACCAATCCTGATGGGAGTGTGGAGTATGACAATGCCTATCCTTGGCTGATCAGCGTGTTCCTCTCTCCCGGCTTTAAAGGGTTGGTGGTTGCAGCCCTTGCAGCAGCCATAGTGTCCTCACTGGCTTCCATGCTGAATTCCGTAGCTACCATTTTCACGATGGATATTTACCGGGCATATATCAACAAAAATGCCTCTGACAAACAGACCGTGAATATGGGGCGGATCACGGCAGCTGTCGCTTTGGTAACAGCTGTTCTTATCGCACCCCTTCTGGAAGATGTGCCTCAGGTATTTCAGTTCATTCAGGAATACACCGGCGTGGTGAGTCCGGGTATCTTAGCGGTATTCATTATGGGACTTTTCTGGAAGAAAACCACCACCAAGGGTGCTATTTATGGTGTGCTTTCATCCATTGTGATCGCGCTATTGCTTAAGATCCCATCTCTTGAGCTCCCGTTCCTCACACAGATGTATTACACCATGATCCTTACTGTTGTGATCATTGCCGGTGTGAGTCTGACCACCAATCCCGAGGATGAAGACCCGAAAGCCATTCACACTACCGCAGAAACATTCAAGACCGGTCCGGCTTTCAACATCGGAGCCTATATCATATTGATCATTACCACAGCTCTATACGCTCTGTTCTGGTAAGAATGTATTTGGCGAGAATTTAACAACAGTCAGATGGCTCCAAACCTGTTTGGCCGTTTTTTGTATGGGTTTGTTGATTTGATATTATCCATCATGATATCGATTCAAATCCATCCATTAGCCGGGAGATCCGTGAGATAGATTTCCGGTACATATAATTATGAATGGATTTACAAGGCCGTGGTAATTCTAACCTCACCCACGCTTTTTATAATGAACATCCGGCAGGTCACGCAGCCATTGGGCACTGAATTCGGCGGTGACATCCCGCTGTGAATTGGCAAGCATCTCGTATCCCACACGGAATTTTTTGATGGTGGCAGACCGCAACAATGGCGGATAGAAATGCATATGAAAATGCCACTCCGGATGATCCTTGCCATCCGTTGGCGCCGGATGAAAACCGGCTGAATAGGGGAAGGAGACCTTGAAGACATTATCGTATTTCACCGTGATCTTCTTCACAATATCAGCCAAGGCTTTTTTCTCCTCACCAGTCATATCCGTAAACCGTGCAAAAGGCCGCTTACTGATCAGCAGGGTCTCAAAGGGCCAGAAGGCCCAGAAAGGGACTACCACGGCAAAGTGGTCATTTTCCACCACCAGTCGTTCTTTGCGCTTCATCTCCAGCTCCAGGTAATCACTGAGCAGGGTCTTACCGTGTTTCTTGTAATAAGCTTCAAACTGCCGCATCTCTTTGGCCGGCTCTTCGGGGATGGTTTCCTGCGCCCAGATCTGTCCGTGCGGGTGTGGATTACTACTTCCCATCACCTCTCCCCGGTTTTCAAAGATCTGCACGTAGTTAATGAATTCCTTTTCCCCCAGCTCTTTGTATTCTTTCACCCACAGGTCAACCACCTCTTCAATTTGGGGCAGCTCCATTTCGGCAAGGGTCAGATCGTGCCGGGGTGAAAAACAGATCACTTTGCAGATACCACGTTCACCTTTAGCGATCAGCAGGTCGCTGTCGTTGACTTCTTCGTTGGAGGTATCCGGCAACAGGGCACTGAAATCATTGACAAACGAAAAGGTGGAGGTGTACTCCGGATTCTTGGCTTCTCCGGCTCGGTCGTTGCCGGGGCAGAGATAGCAGTTTGGATCATACTCGGGCTTGGTGTCCTGAGCCGTCTCCTCTTCCTGTCCCTGCCAGGGCCGTTTCGTGCGATGAGGAGAAACCTGTACCCATTCGCCCGTCAGTAAATTTAGTCTTCGGTGTGGATGTTTGCTGAAATCAAGTTTCATGATCTACTCCTGTTCTACGATTCAATAATGTGTGCCCCGCCGTTGATCTGCGTTACATAGATCTCGGCTTCGATACCGGTTCGCTCTTTGTACTTTTTTGATATCGATCCGGTGAATGTATCCACCTCTGTTTCTTCCACCAGATTGATGGTGCAGCCACCAAAGCCGCCACCCATCATGCGGCAGCCTAACAACCCTTCCTGCTCTTTGGCAAGTTCAACCAGGATATCAAGTTCCTCACAACTGACCTCATATTCCTTACTGAGCCCCTCATGCGATTCAAACATGTGTTGCCCAAAAGACCTCAGGTCCTCTTTACTCAGGTCCTCACACGCCTTCAATACCCGGTCGTTTTCTTCGAGTACAAACTTGCAACGCCTGAAAACCACCGGATCAAATTCGCTCTTATGCTCTACAAGCAGTTCCATACTCACATCCCGGAGATTCCTGATCTGCGGATCATATTGTTTGAGGATCTCAACACCTTCCTCACACTGCGACCGCCTCACATTATACTCTGAATCCGACAGATTATGACTCACTTTTGAATTGCAAAGAACGATCTTAATGCCTTCCTGATGGAACGGATAAAGTTCGTAATCCAGGGTTCGGCAATCCAGTTTCAGGGCTTTGTCAGCTTCCCCATGCAGATTAATGAACTGATCCATGATCCCACAATTGACCCCCACATGATTGTGCTCAGTCAACTGACCAATTCGCGCCATCTTTTTACGATCCATCCCAAGCATAAATATCTTATCGAGCCCAACGGTAAGAGCCCCCTCCAAAGCAGCTGATGATGACAGTCCGGCTCCGATCGGGATGTTACCTCCAAACACCACATCAAACCCTTTCAGCTTAAAGTTCTCTTTTTGAAGCTCAGCCACCACTCCTTTTATGTAATTGGCCCAGTGCTTATCGCTTTTATGCAGGTCGT
>JAASTO010000029.1 GCA_021767245.1 Balneolaceae bacterium | reverse complement strand
TTTTTTGAACCGTTCTTTATTTTCGAACCATCCTTCAGAGGCAGAAATATTATCAAGGAATTGCTGTACCTCAGATTTTAGCTGTTCATTTCCCTTACACAGTTTATCGGTATAAAGCGCGCGCTCGTGCTCAGGAAGTTCAAGAAGTTTATCAACGATGGACTGTACCCGGTCCCAATTGGAATCATTCATAGAAATAGGAAGTTTTACCCGAAAATTTAGATATGAATTATAACATTATTAAATCAATCCTTCCAATGCTAAATACTTAGAAGACATTGAAATATGTACATACCGGCGCATGTTAACCTGATGGAACAACTTTTCAATGTCAGTTAGGAAGCCTACCTTTTAGTTAAATAATTAAATAAACCAGATTTATTGATATGAAACGACTCCTGATATTTCTATTTATGTTTTTTGTAGCATCTTTACCGTTGTCGGCACAAGATGCGCTATTGAACTATGAACCAAAAGTCTTATTGGTTACGGCTCACCCTGATGATGATGCATTGTTTTCGGCTACCATCTTCAAAACGACCAAGTTGTTGGGAGGAAAGGTGGATCTGGCTCTGATGACCAATGGAGAAGGTGGCTATACCTACTCAACGCTAGGAAATTTTATTTACAACAAGGAACTCGATAAAGAAGAGATTGGCCGGCAGTATCTACCCGGAATCCGAAAACAGGAATTAATGGCCGGGGGTGAGATCGTTGGAATCAGAAATTACTTTTTCTTTGATCAACCTGATTTTTATTACACTGAAGATGTACACGAAACACTGGAGAAATGGAATACCGACTGGGTGCATGAACGGTTAGTACAGATCCTGAAAGATGGAGATTATGACTTCATGTTTCTTATGCTCCCATTTGAACAATTCCATGGCCATCATAAAGCATCCGCGGTATTGGGGCTGCAGGCTATGAAAGAATTACCGGTTGAAGAGCGCCCCATCGCATTACAAGCCTTTATAAGAAGAGGAGAGGATCCCGGTGTGGAGTTCACACAAATGGAAGGGTTTCCTGATACAAAAGTAAAAGAGGGTGTACTTTTTGAATTTGACCGCAGTCAGACTTTTGGGGCCAACGATCGCCTGAATTACAACATTATTTCAAACTGGGTGATCGCTGAACATAAATCACAGGGCACGATGCAGTTACTCATGCAAACCGGAGACAAAGTGGTGGAACAGTATTGGTTCAATGCTTTGAACGGAGATGATAAACTGCAGAAAGTGACCGAGTATTTTGAAGCCGTTAATAAGGCTCAGCCCTGATAATTATTAACAGTTAATGGTGTAATGGTTGAATGGATGCCCAATCTACCATTACACCGTTCACTAATTCTATTTTATAAAATAGCTGATGTTGATGTTAGACCGCACTTCTACGGTTTGAGCGAAATCCATCATAGTTGCATCAGCAGCCATCGACATCATTTCCATGGAATTCACTTTTCTGGGAATGCTTATCTGGTGATCTGAATAGTTGATGGTGTAAATGTCTCCGACCTCAACACCCGAAGTTTGGGCGATCAGTTCCGCACGTTCCCTTGAAGCTTCAATGGCGGAGATCAGAGCTTTTTCCTTTCCCTCAGCTATCTTGGTGGATGAGAACTGCCCATTAAAGGTATCAAAATCATTTTCTATCAATGTAAGCTGAATGCGTTCATACATATCAAAATCATTGAAGGTAATACTTACCGATTGATTGGTATTGGTCACATACTGAGGTTCCTGATTGTTATATCGATTCCCATTTACCTGTCGGCGATTCATTCGAATGGGCTCAAAATCAATATTTTCTTCTTTAATGTTCAGATCCTTAAGCAATCCGGCCAAAATAGATTCTCTTTCACGGTGTAACTCATAGGCTTCCTGAGGGGTTTCTCCCTCGGCATTAATGGTTACGTTAAAAATGATAAGGTCAGCCGGTAAAAGCTCTGAAGCACTCATATTGATGGTAATGGTACGTTCAGAAACAGGCTGTTGGGCCAATGTTGTACAGCTTATGCCAAAAAACAGGAGACTTACCGTTAGTGTGATCTTGCTAAGTTTGTTACCACTCGATACCATATTTTCTTTTGATCCTTTGTACATCTTCATAATTTTTTCCCTGATTTAATTTGAATATCCGAAATCCTGATCCGGTAATTTCTTTAACCGGGTATCCGGCTTTGTACCAACTATCCAGTACCTCTAAATATTGCTCTTCTTGTTTACGGTTTTTTATGACAACACCAAATGTTTTTTCTTCTCCATCCTTATCTATAATAAATTGCATAATTATGTAAGAAGACCACCATCTAAAAGAGCTGACAATATTAATTGTGATTTCATTTAGTTCATCCAGTTTAACCGGAGAATCCGGTATGTGCTCATATGTAGCCTTTTCATCCAGATCTATCTCGATCTCATCCTCTTTCAGGTGAGCAGTTCCCGCTTTTTTAGCAAAAGAGTAAGGGAAGTAAGCTGCAATCAAGGCCATAATTGCAATAATGAAGCCTGGAATGGTAAACCAACCCTGCCCAAAATCATCAGCCAACATTGATGTACAGTAGAATATCCCGTAAATAACCATGCCATACCTGTATTCCTTTGATTGGGTGAATGTCAGGTTACCGGTCAATGAATCTTTTTTTCCCTCTAAATTACTTAAGGTTAACTCTACCATTATTCATCTAATATTTCGGTTATAGTTGGAAGCATCTCCTCAACCCACAGTGCATACATTTTAGCCGAGGGATGAAGACTATCGGATGCCAGTAACGTCGTGTCATTCTCGGCCAGTTCTGAGATCCCGGTTACATCAATAAATGGGATTCCATAGTCTGAGGCAAACTGTTCAGCGATGGAATTATACATCTCAATTTCCTGCCTGATAACGACTGGGTTTCCGGATTGTCCGAAAGGGGTAACACCATAATTAGGGATCGAGATCACTGCCACATTGGAGGTATCTCCCTGTGCAAAGCTGATCGCCTGATCCAGAAGTTCTTTAAATTCTGTTTGGTATAGATCGATATCCAATCCCTGATACTGATTGTTTACACCGATCAAGAGTGTAACAAGGTCGAAATTTGACGGTATATTGACATCACGTATTCCGTTTTTAAGATCGGTGGTGGTCCAGCCATTCGTGGCAATAACAACGGTGGTATCTATTTGGTATTCTTTAGATAGGAGGGAATCGGTAAGTTGATTAGGGTAGTTGTTTTCTTCGTTGATCCCGGTTCCAATTGTATATGAATCTCCCAGTGCAAGGTAGCGTATAGGCTCAGAAATATCAGTTTCTGAGGAATCAATTTTTGACTGACAAGCCGTAAAGACAAACAAGATCAGAATAAGGGATATGAATTTGTGTGAATAATGTGTGTTTAGAGACATTAGGGTATGATTTATAAAATTGTAATAATAATATTAAAGAATTTGGCAAGCCTTGCATTCAACTATAAATAAAATAAGTGGAAGCGCTTGCATTTATGCTTAAAACAGACTTTTATTTGACTATGATACGTAATACGACCAAAAATCAAAATTGTGTGGATAAAACCTTACAAGAAATGATATCATCAAAGATTAAGGTCTCTCTAAATAATAATTAAAAGGATCAATAATATGAGCAACATGATTCAGCGAGTTTTTGCCATAGCAATGGTATTAACACTTTGCTTCTGTGCCTACGACGGGTATGCTGCAAATGTTGAAGATGAAACAGAAATATCAGGGATCGTTACTGATGCCCAGGGTGTGCCTTTAGCAGGTGTTAACATCCGTGTAGATGGTAAGGTGATCGGTACTGCCACCAA
This sequence comes from Balneolaceae bacterium, assembly GCA_021767245.1. Lineage (GTDB taxonomy): Bacteria > Bacteroidota > Rhodothermia > Balneolales > Balneolaceae > Gracilimonas. The sequence continues at coordinate 14,895 of JAASTO010000029.1, read as the reverse complement.
CCCTGATGGAACCTTCAGTTTGACAGTACAGCAAGACCCACCTCTAACATTAATCGTTTCAATAGTCGGTTTTCAGTCAAAAAGAGTAGAAATCACTGAATCGGTTGTTGATGATCTTGAAATTGTTCTTGATGAAGAAACCATCTCTGGTGGAGATGTGGTTATTTCTGCTTCAAGAGTTGAGGAAAGTATATTGGAAGCACCGGTGACCATTGAACGTCAGGATGTTGTTCAGCTTAGAACGTCTGCTTCCGATGATTACTACAAAACCCTAGCCAATCTTAAGGGTGTGGATATGACCACGAGCAGTATCAATTTCCAGATCGTGAATGCCCGTGGTTTTAACTCAACCGGCAACACACGTATGGTTCAGTTGACCGATGGTATGGATACTCAGGCTCCTGCTCTGAACTTCCCTATTGGTAACTTGAATGGTCCTTCTCAGCTGGATGTGGAAAGCATGGAATTCATTCCCGGAGCTTCATCTGCACTATATGGACCAAATGCCTTTAACGGAATTTTATTGGTGAACAGTAAAGATCCATTTCGCTATCCCGGATTGAGCGTGATGGTAAAATCCGGTATCAACCACATTGATAGCAACCAAAATTTGGGAGAGCCTGAAAATGCTCAACCTATGTACGAAGCGGCAATTCGCTATGCTAAATCGTTTAATAACAAATTCGCCTTTAAACTGAATTTCTCTTATTCAGAGGCGCAGGATTGGGTCGGTATTAACTACACCGATAAAAATTCTGAGCTAAACAGTGGGCTGGCAAGCAACCCTGCTTATGATGGCGTTCACACCTATGGTGATGATGGTACGTTTAATATTGGATTGTTAGGCATTAATCCTGCAACCCGTCAGCAGATCGCTCAGCAGATCTCAACCCAAACCGGGATACCACAAGGAGAAGTGGAACAGTATGTAGCTTCTATTCCATCTCAGCCAGTTGCAAGAACCGGATATGAAGAACAACATCTTGTAGATCATGATGCGAAAAACCTTAAATTTGGTACTGCTCTGAACTATCGTATCAATGATAATATTGAAGCGAGTTATAACTTTAATTACGGGTACGGTACCACTGTGTATAGTGGTGCTCAGCGTTACAGCTTAAGTAATTTCAATATCTCGCAGCACAAACTGCAGCTGGATGGCGATAACTTTATGCTGAAGGCATATGGAACCTTCGAAAACTCCGGTGATTCATACATTGCCGACTTTGTTGGGTTTGCCGTGAATGACGCCTACATGCCAACTACCCAATGGTACGGAATGTATGGTGGTACATTTGTTGGAGGCCTCATACAAGCTGCTACTCAGGCACAGGGTGGGAACCCTCAGTTCAATCAGGCTACTGTTGATGCGATCCTTAGTGATCCAAACCTTGTAGGTGCATTCCACGCTGCCGCAAGAAATTCAGCCGATGCCAACCGTATTGAGCCCGGAACAGCCGCATTTGAAGCCGCTAAGGAAGCCGCCCTTCAGAATGTGGTGCCAAACGGTGCACGTTTTGATGATCAGTCACGATTTTTCCATACCGAAGGTCTCTATAACTTCAAAAATGAAATTGACTTCATGGACCTTCAAATGGGGCTGAGTTTCAGACAATATCAACTGCGATCTAACGGTACAATTTTTGACGATGCCGGTGGTGTTGAGATCAATGAATTTGGCGGTTTCCTACAAGGATCGAAATCATTCCTGGATGATCGTCTGGATCTGACTGCATCTCTACGTTACGATAAAAATGAAAACTTTGATGGACAGTTTAACCCTCGTCTGTCAACCGTTATTAACGTTGCTGAGAATCAGAACATCAGGGCGTCTTACCAAACCGGTTTCAGAAACCCTACTACTCAGGGACAGTACATTGACCTGAACGTGTTAACAGCCCGACTGTTAGGTGGACTTCCATTCCTGGCAGAGAAGTACAATATCACTGAAAACGCCTTTACGCTTGAGAGTGTAAATGAGTTTTCAAACACAGTACTTAACGGTGCACCAAATCCCGGTGTGTTGCAACCATATACTGAGTTTGAACCTGTTAAGCCGGAGCAAATCCAGTCTTTTGAAGTTGGTTATAAGGGACTGTTAGGTAACAAGCTCTTCTTCGATATGGCCTATTACTATAACACCTACAATGATTTCATTGCTCAGTTCAGGATCAGAAAAGCTGCAGTTCCATTAAATCAGCCTGGTGGAGCTCAGTCTTTGCTTTCCGGTGATGCATCCAACACCTACCAGGTTTACACCAACGTAGATGAGAAAGTTGAATCTCAGGGTGCGGTATTTGGGTTTGATTACAGCCTTCCGCGCTCATTTAAACTGGCTGCCAACTATAACTGGAATCAGCTTATTACCGACCGTGACGGTGAGTATATCTTTGACTACAATACTCCGGAACATAAGTTTAACGTGAGTTTCAGCAACCGTAGAATTACTGAAAACTTAGGTTTCAACGTAACATACAGATGGCAGGATGAATTTGAATGGGTTTCCTCATTTGCTAATGGAACCGTGCCGGCCGTTTCTACCGTTGATGCGCAGGTTTCTTACAAGCTTAATAACCTGAATTCAATAGTCAAACTTGGAGGCAGTAATATCACCAATAATCGTCACTTCCTGAATTATGGCGGACCAAACCTTGGTGCTATTTACTACGTATCTATTACGTTTGACGAATTCCTGAACTAACAGGCACTCTTAAAGCAATTAACAGCCTTACCTGAGCTGATCGGGTAAGGCTTTTTTATGCCATCTATTCGCTACAATGGCCCAAAAGGGTAAGTTTGACATTAAGTAATTTGAATTGGGTAAATGGCATGCTATTTGCTCATATCCTATCAGGAAACGAAAAAACTTAAATAATTGATGATCATCAATGAGCAGAAAAAAGGAAACTGAACAGCAAGTAGCCGATCAAGAGGAGGCTATTGAGCAGGAAACAGAAGAAATTGAGAATTCTGAGGATACTGAACATTCCGAAGAAAATGAAAATAGCGGACAGTTAGATCGCATTGAAGAACTCGAAGCCGAGTTAGCACATACCAAAGACTCATTGCTTCGCAAAGCGGCAGAACTTGAAAATGTAAGGAAAAGAGTTCAGCGCGAACGGGTTCAACTATTTGAAGAAGCCAAAGCCGGTGCTTTGGAAGATTTCATGCCCATTGCAGACGACTTGTTACGCACTTTAAAAGCAGCTGAGGAATCTGAGATCGAGGATAGCTTCCTGGAAGGAGTGAATCTGGTAGCTGATAAGTTCAAGAATGTACTTGAAAAACATGGAGTGGAACGTATTGATGAAACCGGTGTGCCATTCGATGTTAATTTGCACGATGCGATGATGAAACAACCGGCCCCGGATAAAAAGACGGGTAGTGATGTAGTACTACAGGTATTGGAAAGCGGATATAAGATCGGTAACCGAACCATTCGTCATGCCAAAGTAATTGTAAGCGAGTAAAACTGAATATGTCTACTAAAAGAGATTATTACGAAATACTTGGAGTTGATAAAGGTGCTTCTGAGGCTGAAATAAAAAAGGCTTATCGAAAGAAAGCCATGAAATTTCATCCTGACCGAAACAAGGGGGATGCCGATGCTGAAAAGAAATTTAAGGAAGCATCGGAAGCGTATGAAGTCCTAAAAGATCCACAGAAAAAAGCTCAGTACGATCAATTTGGTCATGCCGGAGTGAACGGTCAGGGTGGCTTTGGCGGTGGTGCCGGAGTCGATTTCGATAATATGGGTTTTGAAGATATTTTTAGCCGATTTGGCGATATCTTTGGAAGTGGTTTCTTTGGAGAAGAAGCCTTTGGTGATGGTGGCCGCAGAGGTCGCTCACGAGCCCGCAGAGAGCCCGGGCAGCCTGGGTCGGATATGAAGATCAGGATGCCGCTCACCCTCGAAGAGATCGCATTTGGAGCTGAGAAGAAACTCAAGATCAAAAAGCAGATCAAATGTGATGCTTGTGACGGTACCGGTGCAGAAACCAATTCTGATTTTGAGACCTGCCCGACCTGTAACGGGATGGGTGAGGTCAGACAGGTAACTCGAACTATGCTTGGGCAAATGGTCAATGTTCAGGTATGCCCAACCTGTAATGGTGAAGGCCGGATCATTAAGAACAAGTGTAAAAAATGTTCAGGCGAAGGCCGTATCAAAGGGGAAGAAACCATTAAGGTGAATATTCCATCCGGAGTATCCAACGGAAATTATATCACTCTACGAGGTCAGGGTAATGCAGGTCGTAGAGGTGGTTCGGCCGGTGATCTTATTGTACTGATTGAAGAGAAAGAGCACGAGCATTTTCAGAGAGAAGGCAATAACATCTATTATAATCTGACTCTGAGTTTACCGGACGCCATATTGGGTACAGAAGTACAGGTTCCCACTCTAAAAGGAAAGGCCAAACTGAAGATCGATCCCGGCACTCAGCCCGGTAAGATGCTCAGAATGAGGGGAAGAGGTATTAAAGGGTTAAACAACTCTGTAGAAGGAGATCAATATGTTCGTTTGAATGTTTACATCCCTGAGAATTTGTCTGATTCAGAAAAAGACATAATCGAATCGCTAAAAGGCTCTGAAAATTTTGATGCCTCAAACGCCGATGACAGTGGCAAGAACTTCTTTTCAAAAATGAAGGATATGTTTGGGTAATAATGTGCGATAGAAATTGTGTTGTGTGCTAATTTCAAAGCACACAGCACATGGCACAGATCAAATTAACTCTCACTCTGCTAAAACTGCCGTACCACTTACGGTGACCATTAGCATGCTTCCATTGGCTCCGATCGTTTCGTAGTCTATATCAATGCCAACTATGGCCGTGGCTCCCACTGAGTTTGCTTTAAGCTCCATTTCCTCGAATGCCAGTTTGCGGGCAGACTGAAGTTCTTTTTCATACGCACCGGAACGGCCACCAACAATATCCCGGATGCCGGCAAAGAAGTCCCTGAAAATATTTGCTCCGAGGATCGCCTCACCTGTAACAACCCCAAGATATTTTTTGATCTCTTTGTGGTCGAGGCCGTGAGTAGTGGTCATGATCATAGTTTATCTCCGTTTAATTAAAGGTTATGTTCTTGTTTACTGATCTGAAAAGATTTTGTTACTCAGAATTTTTGATCCAACAAAAAAGCCCTTCACATTTTTAATGGAAGGGCTGGTCGGTCAAATCTGAAAGAAAGTATCAGTTACGAGGTTTTGCTTCGTTAACCTTTACCGGACGGCCATCGATTTCTGCACCATCCAACTGTTCAATAGCAGCTTCAGCTTCGGCTTTATTATCCATTTCTACGAAGCCAAATCCTTTTGAACGGCCTGAATTTCTGTCTGTAATTACTTTTGCAGAACTTACGGTACCGTAAGCTTCAAAAACTTCTTTTAGTTGTTCACTGGAAACATCATAACTCAGGTTTCCGATATAAATATTCATAGTCTTCAAATATGTTTTAAAATTAAAATAGTAAATGTAATTCTTACGAATACAAATACCCATGCACTAATGTACGCTATTTTAGGTCTACCGCAAAGTGTAAGGGTACGGTTTCGCGTTATAAATTAAAATCTTACTTCAGGTTTTCTGTCTTTTTTAGCGACTCATCGGCCATTTCCTGATGATAGTCACTCAGCTTGTGAGCAAGTGCTTCGTCTGTCATGCCAAGCATTCGTAAAGCCAGCAATCCTGCGTTTTTAGCCTTTCCGATCGCAACGGTAGCCACCGGAATGCCATTTGGCATTTGAACGATCGAGTACAGGCTGTCAACCCCACCAAGAGCACTTGTTTTAACAGGCACGCCGATCACCGGCAGAGTGGTATGGCTCGCTAACATACCCGGCAAATGAGCTGCACCACCGGCTCCTGCAATGATGATCTTAATTCCTCGGTCCCGGGCATTTTTGCCATATTCTGCCATCAGATCGGGAGTTCTGTGAGCGGATACCACCTTTTTTTCATAAGGCACGCCAAAATAGTCAAGGATCTCTGTGGCTTCTTTCATGGTTGGCCAGTCACTGTCACTGCCCATAACCACGCCGACAATAGGATTACTCATGTTTATGATTGGTTAATTGATTGTTGCTCAAAGATATCACCCAAAGTTCGGAATTCAGAATTTCAGATCTCGATATTTCGGGTTACATGCATGGCTTGTTTGTAGGTTTCTTCAAGATTATCACCAAGCAGGGTGTAGTGAGCCATTTTTCGGCCAACCTTACTCTGGATCTTACCATATACGTGCAGGTGACCATCCTCTTCCTCAAAAGCTTCCACAATTTCGTCAGTTTGAGCCGGTCTTTGATGGGTTCCAAGCAGGTTGATCATAGCTACGGCGGGTGCCTTCATTTTTGATGAACCAAGGGGTAAACCCAGAACGGCTCTCACATGATTCTCGAACTGAGAAGCCACGGTTCCCTCAATAGTGTAATGCCCGGAGTTATGAGGCCGGGGTGCTGACTCATTCAACAGCACTTCGCCTTCTTTGGTGAAGAAAAACTCAAATGCGAAGATCCCTTTACCGTTTATAGCTTCAGTGGCTTTTAGTGCAAGCTCCTGAGCTTTTTCCTGCACATGTTTATCAACAGGAGCCGGAGAAAGTACGGCTACACAAATATGATCTTTTTGAACGGTCTCACAACAAGGATACACTACGATACCTGTTTCATTCCGTGCAACCTGAACAGCGATCTCGTTCGTGAAATCAACAAAGGCTTCTGCTACAATATCGCGGCCATCTTTACCCCCGAGCTTATCAAAGGCTTCTTTTGCAGTTTTAATATCCCTGACGGTTTCATTCCCATACCCATCATAACCTCCTTTTGATGATTTGAGGAGATATGGCCATCCGTAATCTTCTCCAAATTCCTTAAGATCCTCTTCTGACGTTACAAGCTGATAGGGGGTAACCGGAATTCCTGCGGCTTCAAAGGTCTGCTTTTCTATGAGTTTATTTTCGATCAATGCAAAACTCTCGGGCGAGGGGAAGATCGGGGTTCCACTCTTTTCCTGAACCTCTTTGAGGATATCGGAACTGATAAATTCGTTTTCAAGCGTAATGACATCACAACCTTTTGCAAATTCCACCATATCATCCACAGATGAAAAGGAACCGGAGGTGGAAAATGGGGTCATAAATTGAACCGGTTCATTTTCAGTCCGGTCCGAAAAAACAGAAACTTGTATACCGAACCTGAAAGCCTGTAACGCACTCATTCGTGCAAGTTGGCCGGCTCCTAAAAAGCCTAATTTAAAATTTGCAGTAAGTGAATTAATTGACATGAGAGGTTTTTCTTTTAAAGGTAAGGATATTTCGGGTTATGAGCCCAACGGTTCTGGTACTCAGGTCATTCTAATTAAAGTATCAATACACACGCGAATTCCTTAATTTCGGAACCGAAAAAATCAGCCCGAAATATGGATATAGAAGAAAAACTTAAGCAAATAAAGTCCCGGTTTGAAGAAGTAAATGCAGCGATGAGTGATCCGGCTGTTTTTGATGACCCGGATAAATATACCGCTCTGACAAAAGAAAGAAGTGACCTTGAAGAGCTGGTAGAGGACTATGATACCTGGAAAGACCTTACCGACCGACGAAAAGGAAACAAAGAACTCATTGATCAAAATGAAGACGCTGAGATCACCGAAATGGCACGAGAGGAGAATGAGGAGATCAAGGAAGAGCTGATCAAACTTGAGGATGAGATCAAAATGAAGCTCATTCCAAAAGATCCTGAGGATTCAAAAAATGCTATTGTGGAAATAAGAGCCGGAACCGGTGGTGATGAAGCCGCAATTTTTGCGGGCGACCTGTTTGAGATGTATCGTCGTTACGCGGATAAGATGGGTTGGAAGATGAGTATTATGAGCATCAATCACTCTGAGAAAGGCGGATATAAAGAGATCGTATTTTCTTTAGAGGGAGACGAAGTTTTTGGAAAAATGAAGTACGAAAGTGGGGTTCATCGGGTGCAGCGCGTACCGGAAACTGAAAGTCAGGGTCGGGTACACACCTCAGCGGCTACCGTAGCTGTACTGCCGGAGGTTGAAGAAGTGGATATTCACATCAACCCTTCTGATATCCGTGTGGATACCTTTCGTGCAAGTGGTGCCGGGGGACAGCACGTTAATAAAACGGATTCTGCTATTCGTCTGACTCATGAACCTACAGGCATTGTGGTTGAATGTCAGGAGGAGAGGTCTCAGCATCAAAACAAAGAAAAAGCTATGACGATGCTTCGCGCCAAAATGTATGATATAGAGCTGGAGCAAAAACAGAAGGAGAGAGCCGCCGAACGTAAAAGTCAGGTTTCAACCGGCGACCGGTCTGCAAAGATCCGCACCTACAATTTTCCACAGGGGCGTTTTACAGATCACCGAATCAATCTGACCCTGTATGATCTGGATAACATTATGAAGGGAGGAATTGACGAAGCGATCAAAGCCCTGCGTGTACAGGAAAATCTTGAAAAGCTGAATGCCTTAGCTGAAGAATAAGGAGATAAAAAAGCCTGCAACCGAGGGAAGCAGGCTTTAGGTTCTTGTATCTAACAGAGATCGTTATCAGATCTTGGGAGCGGCCGCTAATAATTCTTCGCTGGCCTCATCTGCAAATTGCTCAAAATTATCGATGAACATTTTGGCGAGTTTCTTTGCTTTAGAATCGTAAGCTCCGGCATTTTCCCAGGTATCACGTGGGTTCAGTACACTATCCGGTACTCCTTCAACATGTTGCGGAATGGAGAGCCCAAAGATAGGATCTGTTTTGAATTCCACATCATCCAGATTGCCTTCAATAGCTTCTTTCAGCATGCGACGTGTGTGAGGCAGTTTCATTCTGTGACCCACACCGTATTCTCCACCGGTCCACCCGGTATTAACCAGCCATACATTGGCGTTATGCTTTCTGATCTTCTCAGCTAACAGTTCAGCATATACGGTTGGGTGCAGTGGCATGAATGGAGCGCCAAAACAAGCTGAAAATGTAGCCTGTGGTTCAGTAACACCACGCTCAGTACCGGCAACCTTAGCGGTATATCCACTGATGAAGTGGTACATTGCCTGTTCCGGGGTCAGTTTGGAAATCGGAGGTAACACGCCAAAGGCATCAGCTGTCAAAAAGATGATGTTTTCAGGGTGACCGCTTTTTCCTGTATCACTTGCATTTGGAATGTAGTCTAATGGGTAAGAACAGCGGGTATTTTGCGTAAGACTCACATCTTCAAAATCCGGCTCTCGGTTTTCATTCAATACCACATTTTCGAGGATAGTGCCCGGTTTTTCTGTGGTAGAGTAGATCAAAGGCTCATTTTCCCTGGATAGATTGATGGTTTTGGCATAACAGCCACCCTCAAAGTTGAAAACTCCGTCATCACTCCATCCGTGCTCATCGTCACCGATCAGGATCTTGTCAGGGTCGGCTGAGAGGGTAGTTTTACCGGTTCCGGAGAGACCAAAGAACACAGCGGTTTTCCCATGTTTGTCGTGATTGGCCGAACAGTGCATGGCCATAACACCTTTTTTGGGAAGGAGGTAATTCATTACAGAAAAAATACCTTTTTTAACCTCACCGGAGTATAATGTTCCACCGATGATAATCAGCTTTTTCTCAAAGTTACAAAGTATAAACGTACTGGTTCGGGTACCATCCGTTTCAGGATCAGCTTTAAAATGTGGAGCTGCCAATACTGTAAATTCAGGCTCGTGATTTTTTAATTCCTTTTCAGAAGGCCTGATGAACATATTATGTGAAAACAAACCGTGGTAAGCGGCTTCACTTACCACACGTACGTTAAGTCTGTTCTTTTCATCGGCACCACAAAACAGGTCTTTTACAAAAAGATCCTTGTCTTTCAGATAGTTAACCGTTTTATCAAAAAGATTATCAAATACCTCTTCAGAAATAGGCTGGTTGATCTCTCCCCAGTCAATGTCATCGTGTATGGAAGGCTGATCTACAATGTACTTGTCTTTTGGGGAACGCCCGGTGTACTGACCGGTCAAAACTCTCAGTGCATGATCCTTTGTCAGGATCGCCTCACCTCTGAGAATGGCTTGTTCATAAAGTTCAGGGGGGGTCAGGTTCCAGAACACATTTTCGTTATCATTTAAACCCAGGTAATCTAATCCGATATGGCTTTTTGGATGTGATTTGTAATCTACACTCATGCTTTCGTTTTAATTATTTTTTAAGAGCTTCTAAGGTAAGCATTTGAATTATGAATTTTAAGGCCAGAAAGCCTTTAAAAGGAATTTTGAAGGCTTTTACCCAAAAGTATGGAAGCGCTTTTATTACTTACGGAAAACCCTTCATTTGCTTAAATATGATTACCAAAGATGAGATAGGTGTGAATACTTAAGGTCTTGATCTTATACTAATCTAAGATTATCTGAACTCTATGTTAGTGTTGAGGCAGAGATGAGAATTAACTGTTGATGATGCGAATTTAAGACACTTAAAATGAGCTTATATCTTATATATTAACCCAATAATTATAACTATTGCATAAGTACAGATATCAAAGAATCAGGTGTAATTGAGTAGCCCCATAGTTTTGCATCTTCAAGGTACTTGGAGACCGTTCTTTTGACTTCCGAGTGATCAGGGCTATAATTTGCGATCAATGATCGAATAGAAGCTCTGTAAAGTGAGTCGGCTTTAGTATATTGCTCAGTTCTTACCATAAGGTTCGCTAAGCTTCTAAGGTCGCTGGCAATGTATGGGTGGTCTGGATTTTTATAGACCTTTTTGCGAATCTCAAGGGATTTTAAATAATGTTGTTCAGCTTCTTCATACTTTTCTTGTCTTTTTAATAAAGCAGCAATGCCTGTGTGGTCAAATGCCACATTTTGATGGTATTCACCAAAGGTTTTTACATCAAATTCTAATACAAGTTTGTACAAGGATTCTGCCTCATTGTAGTTTCCCATATCTGAATTCAGATTGGCTCTATTGTAGAGAACAGAGATCACACTAGGGTGATCTTCCCCCAAAATTCCACTGAGTATATTATGTGATCGAGCAAATAATGAATCTGCTTTCTGATACTCCTTGGTGTAGTAATACAAGCCTGCAAGGTTATTTATGGCCACAGCTGTATTCAAATGGTTTTCTCCGTAAAGTTCCATGTTCATACTGATGACTTTTTTATACAAGGATTCTGCCTTATTGAATTCCTTCATTTCTTTGTAAGTATAAGCCAATCCTAAATAACTGCCAGAAATATCAGGGTGGGGTGGAGAAAAAAGTGATTTACTAAGATCGACAGCAGCATTCCATGTTTCGATGGCATCTTTAAATCTACCTTCCTCAGATAATATAGCCCCCAATTCTGTCAAGAGGCGGTAGTAATCACGTGATTGTATGGCATTCTGATCTTTGAAGATGTCTTGGGATCGTTTTATGACAGCATAAGCACTATCAAGATTCCCAAGGTCTTTAAGGGTTTCTGCCTTTAAGCGAAGACTTTTTGCCAGTTCTATACGATCAATCTCAGGTAACTCTGTTTGGTAAGTTATGGCAGTATCTAAAAGTGAGAGTGTGAGCTTATACTCACCGAGTGTATGTTTGGTTTGAGCGAGCGAATAGTAGGAGGATGCTAATTCAGGATTGATCTCACTGTATAGTTCCTTATTTAAGGATACCGAAAGTGATTTGAGAGAGTCAGCTTTATCAAGAGTATTCAATAGGCTGTAGATAGTTCCCAAAACACCTAATAAACGTGCCTGAACTTTAGGTTGATTAGACAGATTGCCAATATTTTTTTCACCTTCAGTCAGTAATTGTCTTGCAGTTATTTCTTTTCCTCTGCTGTTGCCGGGAGAATTTGCTTCAAAAAGCTCGATCAAAAAATCAGTGACTTCATTGGCGGTTTGTGCCTCCGTTTTAGCAATGTTTCTTTCATATCTTAGTTGAGCTGTGTAGTAAAGCATCGTAAATAATAAAACAGCAAGAGATATTGTGGAGTATATAATGGGTAATTTATTTCGTTTGATGAACTTACGGGTCTTGTAAGTAAAATTACCTTCATGAGCCCCAACGGGTAAACCTTGTTCAAAATTCTTTAGATCCTCCAAAAATTCACTGGCTACCCGATATCGGTTGCCATACTCTTTACGCATCGACTTTAAAAGGATTGCATCAAGGTCGCCTTTAAGACTACGCTTTAGTTGAGGATCACGTACGGCTTCACTGGGTTTGCAAGGTTCATCGTGGATGATCGTCTGTTCTACTTCATACCGCGTTTTGTTGTCAAGATCGTAGGGGTCGATTCCTGTCAATAATTTGTACAACACCACACCTAATGAGTACATATCGGTAGCCGTCGTGATGTTGGTTCCTTTGATCTGTTCAGGTGCGGCATAACGGGGCGTTAGGATCTTTGAGCCCGTCTGAGTTAACATAAGATTGTCTTCATCCTCAAGAAGTTTCGATATCCCAAAATCCAGGATCTTGACTTTACCCGAGCTGTCGATCAAAATATTGTCAGGTTTGAGGTCTCGGTGAATGGTTAAATTTTCATGGGCATTCTGAACTGCTTCAAGAACCATTTTGATCAGTTCGATCTTCTTCTCGATCGTACAGTTGTGTGTTTCGCAGTATTCAGTAATGGGCATGCCATCTACATACTCCATAATGATATAGGGAAATCCCTCTTCGGTCACGCCACCGTCATATAGCTGGGCGATACCGGGATGGTTGAGACGGGCGAGGATCTGCTGCTCACGTTTGAAACGTTGAATGTTTTCTTCAGTAGCCCGGCCATTTCGGATGATCTTAATAGCGACCCGGTGATTAAAGGTGCCATCCGATCGTTCAGCCAGAAATATAACTCCCATTCCACCTTCACCGATCTTTTCAATAATGGTATAGGAACCAAACTGTGTACCGATCAGGGTTTCACTGGAAAGGGAAGAGGTTACCCGAAAATGTTGATCAAACACCTGTTGCCGATAGCCTCTTAAGTTTTCAAGCCAACCATCAGAATCGTCAATGGATTGAAGCATTTCAATGACTTCAGTTTTCAGGTCCGGATCACTGCAATGTTCTTCAAGATAAGCGAGTCGTTGGTTTTCGGGTTGATCCAAAACAGCATCAACTAATTTTTCAACTTTTTCCCAATTGGTATTACCCATGCTATCTACATCATAAAATTTAGATTGTACTCACCAATTACTTACGTGAAAAATGCCCGAAAACAGATCAGGTTTTTAATTTAATTCAAACTTCCCCTTAAGTTCTTTGTAAAGCCAGCCGCGTGCTTTCATCCAATCTCTTTTAACGGTACTATTAGAAACCCCGAGAGCCTCAGCTGTGTCTTCAATACTCATATCACCGAAAAAGCGCATTTCCACTACCTGAGCCAGCCGGTCGTTCAGCTTTTCAAGCTTCTTTAGAGCTTCATCAATATCGATCAGGTCCTGGGCTTGTTGTTCATTCTTGGTGAAGAGCTCATCAATAAAAGTGAGATCCTTGTCTTTACCTCCACGTTTCTGAGCATATTTTTTCCGGGCATGATCTATCAGGATCTGACGCATACACCTGGATGCAATGGCCAGAAAGTGACTTTTATCTGAAAAATTAATGCAGGTTTGATCAATCATTTTCAGATAGGCTTCGTGCACCAGATCTGTTTTAGAAAGAGTGTGATCATCCTGTTGACGATTCATATGACCGTATGCCATTTGACGCAGTTCACCGTAAATCACGGGATATAACTTATCAAATGCACCTTGTTCTCCTGACTTCAATTGCATGAGCAATTGAGTTACTTCTTGTTTTTCCATTTGCACTTTAATTAACCTTCGTCCTGTGTTCTTTTACCCTTAAGAATTTAAACGATTTGAACTGTTTTTTATCAGGACGCTCGGTATATAACCATTCTTTTCAATATTTTCAAAAAGTTGTGTAAAACCAGTTTCTATAAATAGACTTTTGAATCTCACAAACACTTAATTCATTTCTTTTGAACACCTGGCCAGTTAAAGATGACTAATGATCCTCAATTTTTTAAACCACCCGAGTGGGGATTTCACTCGGGCGCTCAAATGCACTGGCCATCCAGTACCGAGAATAGATCGGATAAATTTCTGAAATCTTTGGAGGACACGTACTCAAGGATCATTGAAGAACTGCATTTTTTTGAAGTGATCCATTTATTTGTTCAGGATCTGAATACCCGTAACAGGGTGATGAATAAGTTGTCTTTAAAAGCAGTGGATATCGACCGAGTCATTATTCATCAGAAGTCGGTTATTAATATATGGGCAAGGGATCTTGGACCCTGTTTTGTAAAAAACAATAGCGGAGAAAAAGCGGTACTCAACCCTATTGGTAGTGGTCATGATGACGAGTTACCCAAATATGTTTCAAAGCTGCTGTACATTAAGTGTATAGAAACGCCATTCATACTGAAAGGAAATTCAACTGAGATGAATGGTGAAGGAGTGTTATTGACACCTGATTCTATATTAAAGACAAATAAGCTGCACTTAAACCTGGCCAAAGAGGATATCGAAAAAAAGCTCATAAAGTATCTTGGAGGTGAGCAGATCATATGGCTTAGATCAGGGTTATCTGTTGATAAAGCAAATAATTATGATCAGTATTTGGCCCGGTGGCTGAATTCGCATACTGTTTTAGTTAATGTAACAGATGATCATGAGCATCCGTGTTATGGGATTCTTCAGGAAAACCTTGAAATTCTCAGAAGTATTAAATCTGAACGGAATACTCAACTTAAGATCGAGACCCTAAGCTTACCAAAATCTGTGAGTGGGGAAGGCGGAAAACATATTCATCAGGGTTATTCCGGATTCTATATAGCCAATGGAGCAGTTTTAGTACCTCAGTTCAATGTAGAAAACGATGTAGAGGCTTTAAGGCTTTTCA
>JAASTO010000182.1 GCA_021767245.1 Balneolaceae bacterium | reverse complement strand
TAATCTTTAACAAAAGTTAACTGGTATCGGACGTAAATGAATGACGTGAAAAGCCTAATTTTCAAATTACGCATAAAATGGTAATCGGGATTTATTTTACTTAGGTAAAAAGACCTATTCCGGTTCACTGTAGTATTTATTTCCGCTGAGCAAATTATCAATGGCTTTGATGATCTCAGTTTCGGTTGGCGTGTTTGGGATCACTCCATGAGCTCCGGCTTCAATAAGTGGGGTGATGTAATTAAAGCTGGAAGGATACATAACCAAAAGAGGAGAGGTGATCAGGTATTGATTGATCTTCTGAATGCTTTTTGGAGCATTCCCAATTCCATAGGATGAATTGAGGTCAAATATGGCCAGGTCGAGGCTGCTATCATCCAGCATCTCGGGATTTTCAAACAGATCATTTGGTTTGTGAAAAGTGATAACAGCCGAATAATTAGACTGTATGGTGTCACAAATAAAACTATTTGTTTGATTGGTCTTACCTATGTAAGCAATTTTAATCACCCGAACCCCCGCTAAGTTTGGGTTGGTTATGTTTAATATTAATCTAATTCAAAAGGGGTAGATTAGGAATAGGCTTAAAGCGGTAATTATTATGAGGTGTTAATAGGTAAAAAAACCTAAGTATTAATTTCAGCCGGTTTGAGACTGATATGCAATGCAGGGCTTAGGTAATAGTATTGAGATCAACAATAGAAGATTTTTAATAAATTTCTTGAGAATAGAAGAAGGGTTATCCCGAATTGCTGAACAGGTTATTTTTTAAAGCAAACTTAACCAGGCCGGCGGTATTCTTAGCACCGGTTTTCTGAAGCAAGTTTCTTCGGTGCGCATCAATGGTTCTGACGCTAACAAATAACTGGTCTGCGATCTCCTGATTGGTAAATTCATTTACGATCAGCTTAAGGACTTCGAGTTCCCGTTCAGTGATATGAACATCCTCTTCATCATTCACGCGATTAACATCTGGGGTCACCAACTCTTGTAATATGGCCTGGGTGGCATCATTACTGAAGTAGTGCTTGCCATCTACAATAGATTCAATAGCCGTGATTAACTCCTGTTTTCCGGAGCTTTTCAGGATATATCCGGAAGCCCCTGCCTTGATCATTTTACGAATGTGCTGGTCTTCACTGAGCATGGTGAGAGCCAGTACTTTTACATCCGGTTGTTTCTCTTTGATGATGCGTGTGGCCTCTATACCATCCATTTCGGGCATGGTTATATCCATAATGATCACATCGGGTGATTTCTCACCACAAAGCCGGACAGCTTCCTTACCGTTTTCAGCCTCACAGATAATATCAAATCCGGGATGGTCTTCAACCATGATCTTTATTCCGTCACGAACGATCTTATGATCATCAACAATGCCAATCTTAATATTTGCCATACTTTAGTTTTTTGGTTTCGTGATCGGTACCACTACGCTCAGAAAGGTACCCCTATTTGGTTTGCTGTCAAATTCAAATGTACCGCCAAGGGCTCCGGCTCTTGTTTTAATAGTTTGAAGTCCAAGCCCCGGTTCAAAATCTTCTGCATCTACGTCAAACCCTATTCCATTATCATCAATTGAGAGAATCAAATCAAGCTCATCCTTAATTAACTGTATGTTTATCTCGGAGGCTTTGGCATATTTAATGGCGTTAGAAAGTCCTTCCTGAGTGATCCGGTATAAGTTAAATTGTAACTCGCGCCCCAGTTCCAGATTTTCAATATTGTGATAATAGGTAACTTTGACTCCCGGAGTATTCTTATAATTTTCCACAAGAGATTGAACCGCCAGGGCAAGTCCATAATCATCCACGACCCTTGGTAATAAGTTTCTCGAGATCTGAGCGGTTTCCGTAACCGCATATTGCAGCAGGTTTAAGCCATTTTCGAGTTGCTCTTTCTTACGATCGCTCAGTGCATCGGCTTCATCCTTCACGGAATTCAGATTCATATTGGCTGCGGCCAGGTACTGCCCCAAGCCATCGTGAAGCTCCTGTGCAATACGGGAGCGTTCCTTATTTTCACCCTCCACCAACGAGGCTAATACCATTTCTTCGGCTTTTTTCTGCTCGGTGATATCATTTATCAGAACCAGCCGGTAGTTGTTTCCAAAATAATTTATGGAAGACCCGGTCACTTTAACATCAATAACCGATCCATTTTTTTTAATATGTTTCCATTCCGTGGTCTCAGTTACATTATCTGAAACGTGTTGTTTAACGGTTTTCAGGAAAGCTTTTCGATCTTCTTTGGGCCTGATATCTAATAAGGTCATTCCATAGAATTCCTTACGGGAATATCCATAATGCTTGATGGCTGCGTCATTGACTTCAATAATCTTGAAGTTTACAGGATCATAGATCCACATAGGCATAGGGCTTTTCTGGAATAATAGTCGATAGTTATGTTCCGATTCGGCTAGCCGGCGTTCTGCTTCTACCTGTGCGGTCACATCAACGACTGTGGAGATCATCAGGTTTTGCTCGTAAAGGGGAATATTTTTAGCGTTGATGAGTCGTTCCTGTCCATGTTTGGTGGTAATACGAAGATGTTCCCAGCTCATGCGGTCAGGATTGCGGGATGCCATATCGGCCATCACCATTTCTACCATGCGTTTACGATGTGCTTCATCCGGATAGACCTTTTTAAAAAAGGTATTCAAATCTGTCAGATCTTCACTTGGCCAACCATAGATCTCGGAGAATTTTTTATTCATGAAAGTAACCTCTCCGGAATCGATCAGGTTAACGGCTACACCAATGGGCAGGTTGTCAAGCGTGGATTCAATGAAAGCATTTCTTTGGGTTAACTCTATCTGGGTTTCCTCCCGTTCAGTGACATCCTGAATGGTTCCGCTAATGGCCACCGCCTTACCTTCCTCGTTAAATTCTGTTTCAGCCAGTTCATGGAAGTATCCAATACTTTCACTTTCAGGTTTAATGATCCTGAATCGGATATTTAAATTTCCGGTTTCGAGGGCCTTATTAAAGGCACTTTGATACTCTTCACGATCATCAGGGTGTATAAGCTGCATGGAAGCCGAAAGTTTGCTGTCTTTGTCGGATGGATTTTGTTCGGTAATGTTATAATAACCTTGCGAAAAAATTGCAGTGTCATTGACCAGATCACGCCACCAGTGCCCAAAATTGGCAATATTTTCAGCTTTTCTATAGCGTTCAGCCAGGTCCTGCAGCTGGACCTGATATTCAACGGTTTCTGTGATATCCTGAACGGTACCACTGATCAGATAAGGTTCCCCGTTCTCGTCCATTTCAACCCGACCCAATTCGTGGACATGGGCTATGTTTCCACTTTTTTGTTTAATAATGCGATAGTGGATATCCAGTAAACCCGTTTTATATGATCTCTCAACGGCTCTCAAAAAGAAGTCAAAGTCATCGGGATGGATAATCTGTTTTAATGTATCGAAGGTAAAATCAATGTCAGTGTCAAGCTCAACGATCTTATAGAACCCCTCGGAAACGGAAGATTCATCGGTTCGTATGTCGCGGCGCCAGTGGCCAAAATTTGCAAGCTTTTCAGCATTTCGATACTGATTAGCCAGTTCCTGAAGTTGTCTTTCCTTTCTTTTGATCTCGGTGGTATCGATCCCAATACCTATAGACAGATCTTCAGTTACCTTGATATTTGACCATGAAGTTTCAATAACTTCTCCGGATTTGGTGATGACTTTGAAATCTTTCCAGCTGCCATCTGCTTTGAGCATATGTTGTGCCGCTAATTCTTTTTGGTCATCAGGGATCATCGTATCGATCAGGTCAATAGTCTTCAGATCTTCGTTCGTGTAACCGGCCTTTTGCTCAAAATATTTGTTTAGTCGATATACTTTATCATGCTCATTATGAAGGTTGATGAGGACCGGAATGTTATTATAAATTTTTTCGAGTTCCAGACGGTCCTGTTCGTGTATGATTTCCAGCTCTTTCTGCTCAGTGACATCTATACCAATTCCAATGGTGCTGCCATCAGAGATACGAATGTTAGCCCACCGCTGAATTCTTTTTTCCCCTTTTTTGGTGATAGTTTCGAATTCCTTAAACGTCCCATCAGCTGCTTCAATTGAATTCCAGGCTTTTTGACGCATGTCCTCATCGGGATACACAAATTCCATGATCCCGGGGTTTTCAAGGTCACGTTCCGTGAAACCGGTGATCTCTTCATAGGCTTTATTGACGCGAACCGTCTTTCCGTCAGAAGAAGTGATATCGATCATAACAGGGATATTCCTGAATACACTCTCAAAAAGCTCTTTCTCTCTCTTAAATTGATCCTCGAGTTTCTTTTGCTCGGTTATATCAGCAACTACTCCGGATAAATGTGTCGCTTTGCCGTTACTGTTATACAGCAGATTACCCCGGCTATGCATCCAATGAATAGCGCCTTCCTGTGTTTTGATCCGGTATTTGATATCAAAGTTAGAATTCTCCCGGCCAATGGTTTTCTCAAGTGCTTCGCGCACCTGTTCTCTGTCTTCCGGGTGAATGGTTTCATAAAATTTATTGAGGTTCCATTTTATCGGATTTGTAGGGATACCAAAGAGTTTGTGGTGATATTCAGATCGTTGAGTTTTATTTGTTTTGAGGTCGATACTCCAGGTCGCCATACCGGCGGCATAAAGAGCTGAGTCAATGCGTTCCTTCTCGTTCGAGATCCTTTCGTTACTTAAATAGATCAGATAGTAAAGGAAGATACCTGTGATCACCACATAGAAGAGGCCCTTGATGGTTTGATACTGAGAGATGAGCCTTGCATCGTTGGTAAGCCAGATCAATAATTGATCTGAAAGCAAGATCCAGAGCATCGCGAACACGAGATAATATACCGTGATCGAAAAGGCATTTGGTTTAAAAAGATCAGGGACCCGGAGCATATTATAAATGCATTATTCAGTGAATCTATGGGATAAACTAACCGCTTTATCTCGCAAACAACAAACAATATTTGAGTTGAATGTGAAAAAGATATGAAAACCGAGATCGCTAAATCATCAGATACCTATTATAAATAAAAAACCACCCCCACCTTTAGAAGGCGAGGGTGGTTGTACTTGCACCCACTAGAACCCAAACTAGTTCTCTTGACCATAAAGTCAGAGCGATTTCAAAGCAATTCCTTACAAAAAAAATGAAATTTTTTTTTGCGAGAAAATCACGGTTAGATGATGTTTAAAGGGGGGATTTACTGAAAAAGTTGAAAAGTAAGCCTTCAGG
>JAASTO010000181.1 GCA_021767245.1 Balneolaceae bacterium | reverse complement strand
CCCTTCTACTATATAAGAGGTGAATAGTTACGCTAAGCTACGTATCTTTTTTATATCCGTTCAACCATTTGACCCGACCCTGTAGTTCAATTGGATAGAATAGGGACCTCCTAAGTCCTAGATCTGGGTTCGATTCCCGGCGGGGTCACTATATTTACCATAAGTTACTTATTAAATTGCACTTAAATAAACTTGATAACAACATTAGTGTAAACAAAATTTTATTTCTAAGGAAAGCAAAAGAGTATTGAGTAAAATAAAATTTAGCTTCGTTTCCTCTTGCCCTGTAGTTCAACTCTATAAGAGTCAATTAGATCTAGGTCATCTTTTATCTCGCTTAAATTAGGCACCTCTTCTTTAAAATTTGTCGCCTGATCATGTCCAATAAATATTTTTGAACATTTACTCATTGCTGTATCAACTTTTCCAATATCATCATCAGTGATATCTGTTAATCTTTTTAGCCTTTGAGTTTGAACCGCTCTTCCAAATCTTACTACAACCTTATTTAGAAGTAACTCCTCAATTAACGCTTCCCATGCCTCTCGTAAACGACCATAAAAGTGCCTGATTTTCTGTTCTTTCGTTTCCTCTAAATCAAACTGATTAGATTGATTTATATCTTGATATAACTGTTTTAACACCTTTAATCTTTGTTTAATTGTCATTGACTCCCAAGGAGGTGATTCTGACACTATTCCAGTCTCTATTTTCCGCCTATCAAGTGCTCTAATACTTATTTCAGCTTTCATTTCCTCACTTTTTTCCACTAACCTTTTTAGGAATGTTAGGTCATGGGTAAATACGATTACTTGTCTCTTTTTGCTCTCATTTACTAATCGTTCTGCAATTTTCGTTGTCCATCTATGGTCAAGAGATGTAACTGGATCATCGAATATTACTCCTGAATTATTATTTGAAGTTTGGATTTCAGAGAAAAAGTGCGCTAACGCAATACACCTATATTCTCCTTCACTTAATATATTACTAATCGGTAATCCTTCAGCATCTTCAATCATAAGACTATGATATGTTACCGCTTTGCTTACTGATGCTCTCTTTAATTTTACATCAAAATGACTAAAACCTAACCCATTTATCTCATCCTGAAATGACTTTTTTAATGCTTCAGTAACAAGCTCTTCAGTGATATTGGTTGCAACATTCGTAACCCTGTTAGTACTTAACTCTGATAAACATTCTTCTAAGCCATGGATATAATTTAGCCTATCAATTTCCTTTAACACTTCGTCGTGAAGACTCTTAAGTTTCTTTTTATCTTTTAAAAGTGATAATTCACTTTCTAATTCTTGAATTTTTTCATCTGTATTTAACTCTTTTAATGCCGTTGCACGGTCTTCCAACTCACTTACTAAATCATTGAACTCATTTAGCGGGAATGATGGTAGACTAGTCATATCATCCCAGTTTTTGTTTGAATTTAAGGACTTTAATAGCTCCGTTTTTCTACTATTCAAATTAGACAGGAAATCTCTTAGTATTTCTTCTAATGAGGTCTCAGCATCAATTCCGATTTCTTGCAGAGTTTCATCAATTTCAGTTAGTTCAAATCCAAAACTTTCTAACTCTTCACTATTTACATTAATTAGTGCATTTAATTCTTCTAACTCTTCTTGAGTCTGATTTTTAACAAAAGTATCAAAATTGTCATACCTCTCTTTAGCTTCGTCAGATAAGTCTTGTTGGCATAAAACGCATTTTGCACCCTCTTCAGTAACTGGATAATCCCTTCCTTTGTAAGCCTCTTGCTCTGAATATCTCCTAGCTGCCTCCCAAAGTGTTAACCATACATCGGACCCAACACCCTTTAATGGTTCATTTTTAAATTCTAATTCAGAAGCTACTTTTGCCACTTCTTGTGCACTTGTTCGTTTTTCAGAAAGACTTTTTAAATCATTTAATTTGTTTCTTCTAAGTGCTTTTTTGTAAAGTAGTAACTTCTTTTTTATTCCTGTAAATCTACTTGCTTTAGCTTCTATCCGCTTAACTTTTTGACTTACATTTTTTTGCTTAATCTCAGTTAATTGAGCTTCCTTTTTAGCAATTATTTCATTTACATCGTCATCTAATTCTACTAAATTATTTAGCTCCTGCTTTGATGAATCTTTTGACAGATGCCCAATATAATCTCTTACTTTATTACCATCTCTTGAAAAGTACTCTGAAAAATCCCTACCTGTAGTGTATTCAATTTCGGTATCAATTAAATGCCTGATTTCATCTAAAACGTCAGTGAAAACATCTAATAAATTTAATATGAATGGCCTGAAGGCAACTTTATTTTTCTTTTCTATGTACTCTATCGCACTATCACTGTCAAATATACTTATTTCTTTAAGAACTGAATTTTCAGCTTCAGGAAAACGCAGTAATTGACTATCATCCTCTTTTTGATCTTTGTAATATTCGATTTCTGCACTACACTCATCTCCATCATCCGTATATATATTCGGTATTATTTTTCCTGCTATTCCTCTAAATCTACACACATTTCGCAGTATTCTGACATAACCTGATTTTCCTGAACCATTTCCACCATATATTACTGTAAGTCCAGATTTTGAAAAATCTAATTCAGTGTTATTAGACAAAGCATTGATGTTTTTAATGTTGGAAATACTCTTTAGAGATATTTCTTCCTTGTCTTGTCTAGGAGAAATTAAATCTGTAATTGCACATGATTTAACTTCAAATTCTAAATCTTCCCTTTTTCTTAATCCCTTCTGTACTTTTAATAATTCAACAGACTGGTGACACACATCATGATCTACTTCCAATGATGCTATAGTTCCTGAAAGGGCATGTAACCAAAACTCTTGCTCATCTTCAGAAATTATCTTATTCAGTTCATCATATACTGTACTCATTGATAAGTGTATTAAAAGTTAAGTATTCATGGTGAGTTTTGGGATTATAAACAAGCCCTAGAGGATATTCCCAATTATTTTCTTCTATTTAAGAATTGCAGGTTTACTATGCAAATATGTGTTTGAAAACAGTGTATTTATGTACAGTTCTCCGTTACACTGCAAACAGGAAACTCTTTTAGTTTTTAAGAAAGGTTCGTGAAAATGAAAAAGGAGTGCATCGCAGATACGCTCCTTTCTTAAAAAATACTCTAAACCTATATTGGATTAGTGGTCATGTTAAATGAACTACCAATGAACCAATAGATCTACTCCTCCACCTCAAATCCCAGCATCATGCCGGCATCCAGGTGCTCGCCGATGTGGCAGTGCATCATCCACTTGCCGGGATTGGACATCTCGATCAGCAGGTCTACCGTAGAACCCACCGGTATGATGGACGTGTCTTTCCAGACCATATTGGGATTTTCTACCCCGTCAATATTCAGCACCAGGTGGCGCTGCCCGTGAATGTGGAAGGGGTGATTCATGGGGTGAAAGGTATCCGGGTTGTTGTAGATCCTGAGCTTGATAATATCCCCTTTCTTGAAATCCCAGTAGATATCCATGTTCTGCTTGCCGGTGGCTGGGTCGTGCAGGATCCACTCCACCTGCTTGCCCGTTGAGAGCCAGTTCATCATGGGCATGGTATCATTCCATTCCAGGTGAGGTACATAGGCCGTATCCAGTTCCATGGACTGCATGATCGGGATCGGCAAATTCTGCACCGCAACCGTCAGCTCCAGTTCCTTATCCACTGGCTTATCAAAATATTTTTCAAATTCGGCAATATCGGACTTCACATCCTCATTCACCCTCAGGGTGTTGAAGGCTTCGGTATAGGATTCTTCCACCTCATTCTCTGATACGGTGACCATACCCAGGGTGTCCTGATGCGGATAGAATTCTCCCCGAAAATGATTAATGGCCTGAATGGAATTCAGGATCGGGTAAGTGCCAGGTTCCTCATACAGCACCTCAACGATATACCGTTCCGCCACCGCGATGGGAACGTTCTCGGTATAAACCTCTTCTTCAAATTTACTGATGTCGGAGCCAACCACCTTTACCTTGGCCCCTTCAAATACCATGTTGAAAGTTCGGGTGTTCGCCACATTGGTGATATAAAATCGCAGCACCTCATTCTTATCCACGCTTAGTTCGTAATCGGTTTTCCCGTTCACCAGCATCACGTTTCCGAACCGACCCATCAGGGCATGACTCGGGCTCGATTTCCCCCAGGGTATCAGTCCCTGATCATCGATCAGGATATCATCCAGGATCACCATTTCTT
This sequence comes from Balneolaceae bacterium, assembly GCA_021767245.1. Classification (GTDB taxonomy): domain Bacteria; phylum Bacteroidota; class Rhodothermia; order Balneolales; family Balneolaceae; genus Gracilimonas. The sequence goes on along the minus strand of JAASTO010000181.1, from coordinate 1,017 downwards.
CGCGGTTCACCGGACTGTAATAATCTTCTTCAGGCGGTTCAACCAGCATATTACCGTACAGCCCCAGATCCTGCTGAATATATTCCAGCACGTGGGGATGATACCAGTACACGCCGGCATCCCTGAAAAACAATTCATAGGTAAAGGACTCACCCACCTGCACCGGATCCTGCGCAAACATGGTCCCGTCAAAACGATAATCATGACGCAACCCATGCCAGTGAACCGTGGTCGGAAGTTCGATCTGATTATTGAATTCCACCACCACCGTACTGTTCTGTGGAGCTTTCAGCAGTGGCCCCGGATATTGCCCGTTGTAGCCATACATCACATAGTCTTTACCTTCCAGGTTGCGCCGGACAATGGAGGCCTGCAGGGCCACGGTATCCCCGTCGGCCAGCTCCAGGATCTCACGGGGTTTTGCGTAGGGAATATCTTCCTTCTTGAGTCCCATTCCGGCCAAAAACGGCTCCACCGGCGGTAACTCATTATGCATTCCGGGCAGCATGGGCATCTCCATATTCATGGGAGGCATTCTCCACACGGTCTTGGTGGTATCCATATCCATACCCTGACTACTCATGTTATGATGTTCGTGCTGGGCTATTGATGGAAGGGAAATTCCTGAGATGATCAGGATCAACAAAAAGAACTTAGGGTACAGCTTTATCATTAATAATATCCGTATTTAGCGCAGGGTTCCTGGGCGAAAGGACCATGACCTGCCATGGTATGCATGAGCCCGCTTCTGGATAAGCCGCGAAAGGCAATGGATCCGGACCACATGGTTGTTTCAGGAGAGGGAGCTTCTTCTTCGTGGGTGATAACCACAATATATTTATTCCAGTCGACCGTACCTGAAGTTTCAAGATCCTCATCAAGCGTTCCTATCAACCTGACCTTATCCAGAGACGGTGTGGTGACCCAGGCTACAAATACACCCTCTTTAGGTTTGTTGACTCTATTGATCTGAATATCCAAACGGTGACGGTAGGACCCGTCTTTAGCAATGGATAT
>JAASTO010000028.1 GCA_021767245.1 Balneolaceae bacterium | reverse complement strand
CACCACCCTATGCAAGCCGGTTTAAAACTATTTGATACAGTATTCAGAGAAGCAAATAACAGGTCTCTTACCAATCTGACATTCAGGGAATTCTCTGAATTCTGGAGAAAAAGAGAAGATACCATCTTTAGCGCATCCTTTGATGGTCAATCCGGCCAAATAGAAAACATATCAGACACCTCAACCCTGTTTGAAGTTTCTTTCCGTCATGGGGCTTCGCAAATGATTAAAGGGGCAAGTTCTGTTTTTGTCCCCACAAATAAACCTACGATCCAATACGAATATCCGGAACGGAATAATGAGATGATTTCATCAACAAGCTTTATCCAACAGCTGAAATTATTTAAAACGTCCATACTGGATTTCAGAAACAGGGAGCGCTTATGAAAGTTGGATTTATTGCTCCAATGAGTATTTCAGTCGTTCATGGTGGGGTCAGAACGCAGACAGAGATGACGATCAAGCATCTTCGCTCATTAGGTGTTGAACCGGTAATGATCTCCCCCTGGGATAGACTGGATGTAAACGAACTGGATCTTATACATGTATTTGGGGCCACTGCAGAAAATTCCGGTATCCTTTTACATTTATCAAATTCGGATGTTCCCGTGATACTCTCCCCCATTCTCTACTCAAATCGTAGTATATCGGTAATAAATCTTTCAATTAAAGCTGAGAAACTGTTATCGGTCTTAGGAAATGGTATCAGGTCTGAATTTGGTCTTAAAGCCGGGTTATGTGAAATGGCAGATCTGATACTTCCGAATACTTTCAAAGAAGGCCGTATGATCGAACAGGGTTTTGGCATTCGATCCTCGAAAATAAAGATGGTTCCAAACGGAGTTGAGAAACGATTTTCAACTGCGGACAAAAACTTATTTATTGAGACATATGGTTTACAGAATTTTGTACTTTTTGTCGGTCAGGCCAGCGCAGAACGCAAAAATGTGATCGGATTAATAAAAGCCGCTGAAGAAATAAATGCCGAAGTTGTAATTATAGGCTCATTTGATAACAGTGCTTACAGTCAAAAATGTTTACAATTGGCCGGACAAGCTGGAAATATTACCCTGATCAATACACTGGACCATGACTCCAAACTTTTATCATCTGCCTATGCAGCGGCAAAAGTATTTGTTCTGCCCTCTTACTTTGAGACCCCCGGAATTGCTGCGTTAGAAGCCGGTTTAGCCGGTGCCAACATTGCGATCACTAAACACGGAGGAACCCAAGAATATTTTGGTAATCATGCCAGTTATATTGATCCGAAATCAACTGTATCTATCGTCAAAGCCATAAATAAAGCTTTATCTGCCAAAACTAATTATAGACTTAAAAAGCACATTCTTCAGAATTATACCTGGGAAATGGTCGCTCAGAAAACCTTCGATCTGTATCTGGAGGTCCTGAAATGAAAAAGATATTGATCGTTTTTGGAACACGTCCTGAGATCATAAAATTGGCTCCATTGATCGATGAACTAAAAAATGTCACAGACTTAACAACTCTACACACCGGTCAACATAAGGAGTTAGCCGAACCCTTATTCGGGCTCTTTAATTTTGTGCCAGATATAGACTTAAAGATCATGAAAGAGAGTCAGGATCTGTTTGATCTCACAACCAAACTTTTGCCACGGCTTAAAGCTGCAATGATAGATATAAAACCCGATTATGTGATCGTTCAGGGTGATACAACCTCTTCTTACCTTGCGGCTCTTTCTGCATTTTTCTTACAAATTCCTGTATTACATGTGGAAGCAGGACTTAGAAGTCATTCAATATATGAACCATTCCCTGAAGAATTAAATCGCAGACAGATCTCAGGTATTGCAAGTGTTCATTTTGCTGCCACACAGTTGAATAAACAGAATCTGATGCGTGAAGGGGTGAATGAAGATCGTATTCTTGTGACAGGTAATACCGTTGTTGATGCTTTGTATTCCCTTCTAAACCTTCCGCAGGATAACAATGCTGCTATGAACAAATTAATGGAACAAACCTCGAAAGGCAGAACGGCGTTGATCACTGTGCACAGAAGAGAAAACCATGGACAACCCTTCTTGAATATCCTAAAAGCTGTCGAACAGTTACTTGAATTATATCCCGACCTTAAGGTTCTGATGCCGGTTCACCCAAACCCTAATGTTCAGAATGCCCTACATGAATATGAATTAAGGAATTCCCGGTTTATTACCATTTTCCCTGTTAGATACGATCAGTTTATAAGGCTAATACAGCATTCCAACTTTATACTGACAGATTCAGGGGGCATACAGGAAGAAAGTGCAGCTCTGGGTAAAAAAGTGTTTGTTCTAAGAAATAAAACCGAAAGGCAGGAACTCTTGGATTCTGGGCTTGGTGAACTTACCGGAACAGATACAGAGCAGATCGTTAACAGAGTAACTGAATTTCTTAATTCAGATCAAAAAACCAGCAAGAATAGAATTTACGGGGATGGCACTGCCGCGCAGAAGATCCGGAATTTTATATTAGATCAGCTGTAATCCTGAAACTCATCTGTTCCCTCAGGACCATAATCATCCGTAAAGAACTGAATGGCCCCAATGGTAATTCCTTTAAGTACAAAGATCGTAAACACGATCATGAGTCCGTATTCTTTAAAGGCAAGTATCAGGATCAGATATGAAATAAATAAAATAAAGGTTCCCCGTTGTTCACGGATCGTATTACGGTCAAATCTCGGAATTTTATCAAATGGTAGCGTGCTCACCATTAAAAATGATATGACTATAATGATCGGGATGAGGGCTGAATTAACACCGTTCTCAAGAAATGAGAACAAGTCTAACGAATCTTTGAACGTCAGAAAGAAGGCTCCTAAAATGATGGCCTGCGCAGGAATGGGTAAGCCTATGAAAAACCCCTGAGACGGTTGTAAGCGGGCGTTTACATTGAAACGCGCCAACCGTACAGCACCGCATAACGGTGGTAAGGCACTCACGATGATCCCTACAAAACCAAGTTCATGTAAGCTCCAGCTGTAGATCAAGAAACCGGGAGCCACCCCAAAGGAGACCATATCACTGATAGAATCGAGTTCAATACCAAAATCACTGGTGGCATTTGCCAGCCTAGCCATCAATCCGTCAAATACATCAAACAGTCCGGCCAAAGCAATTAACCATGCTCCTAGTACATAATCTTCATTGGAAATGGATATGATAGCCAGGAAGCCACTGAAAAGATTCATCAGGGTAAAGAAACTCGGCACTGCAATACGTTTATTTACAGGAGGCTTTATTTCTTTACGTCGCTTTTGGCGCTGCTTGAATGAGTGATATTTCTTTTGGATCGGATATTTCATGATTCAATAATTCCGAGTACTGATTCTCCGGCAATGGTTTTATCTCCTTCACTGACCTGAACGGTTACGTTGCCCGGAACTACGACATCCATTCGGGAACCAAACTTCATGATACCAAAACGATCGCCAGCAACAAGCTCATCACCTTCCCTTATGTTATACACTATACGGCGTGCAAGAAAACCAGTGATCTGTCTGAAAAAGATCTTGGTTTTGGATGAATGAAGAACTCCAAAATCTGCTCTTTCATTTAGCTCCGAGGCGTGTTCGGTCCACGCCATCAGGTACTCGCCCGGATGATATTTAACATACTCAAGTTTTCCTGAAACAGGATTCCGATTCACATGAACATTTAACGGGGAAAGAAAAATACTGATTTGTGTCGCCTTCCCTCCAATATAAACGTTCTCTTCTATCTCTTTCACAAACACAACTTTACCATCTGCCGGTGAGATAATCAGGTTATCTCCTGAAGGAGTCACCCGATCGGGATCACGAAAGAAAAAGATGATCAAGGTTGTTAGACTAAAAAATAAGACATAAAAGGTGATCGCTATCCATTGCGGTAAGTAAAAACCGGCAAAACCGCTGATCAATACCGAGACGAGTATGACAAATCCAATAGTACCGTAACCTTCTCTGGAGATCATATTTTAAAGTCCGAAGTACCTAAATGCATCGTTAAACATAACAAAAATGAAGAGGCCAATCATTAGGAAAAAGCCGATCTGTTGTGCAACCATACGTACTTTTTCAGACGGTTCTCTTCTGGTTATTCCTTCGTAAAGCAGAAAAACAAGGTGCCCACCGTCCAAAGCAGGGATCGGTAGAATATTCAGAATAGCAAGGGTAATACTCAATAAAGCAGTGATGTTCCAGAAACCGATCCAACCGGCCTGATCGGTAGCTTCCCGCGTAATGTTGGCAATGGCAATGGGACCACCCAGATTTTGGGTCACAGAAATATCTCCGGTCAACATTCTGGCAAAACCCTGAAGAATTCCGGTGGTTTGTTCTATAGTTTGATTGTACCCCTCTCCAATAGATTCAAAGAACCCATATTCAATCCTTTCGAATCCCAGTGATTGTGGGTTTGGTGAAGCGATCCCAATGGTCTTGCTTTCCTGATCGGGCATGATCGATGCATAAAACAAAGAGTCACCCCTCATTACGCCAAAATTAATGGCTGTATCTGCTTCCTGTATTATTTCTACCAGTTGTACCCAATAGTTTACGGGTTCACCATCTGCAGATACGATCTTATCGCCTGCTTTAAGTCCGGCTTCTGCAGCAGGCCTACCGGCAGGGACTGATGAGATCTCGCTTGGCAGCATATAGCTGATGTCCAAAAATCCACGGGTTTGAAGGCTGTCTAAATAATTTGGAGTGACCGGAACGTTAACATTCTCACCATCACGCAGAACTGTGTAGTTAAGGTTATCAGAAGTCAATTCAGAGGCTGATACCAAATCACTGAAATAAGTAACCTCTTTACCATTGACTCCAATGATCTTATCTCCAGTCTTAAACCCAATTTCACTAAGTATAGATGTTTCAGGCACATAAATTCCCTGAGATTCCTGAATTGGCAGTACGGCTTTACCATTAGAATAGGTCATTCCAAAATAAATGAAGAAAGCCAGAATCATGTTAAAGATCACACCGGCTGTAATAGTAACGATACGTTGCCAAACGGGTTTGCTCCGGTATTCCCATTCTTCCGGTTCTTTTTCCAGATGTTCAGTATCCATACTTTCATCGATCATACCTGAGATCTTGACATAACCGCCTAATGGCGTGGCTCCAATACAATAATCGGTATCTCCTTTTTGAAACCCCCAAACTCTGGGTGGAAAACCGATCGAGAAGCGCTCAACTCTCATACCGAATAATTTAGCCGCTAAAAAGTGGCCTAACTCATGTACAAAAACGAGGATCATAATAGCCCCGCCAAAAATGAGTAATGTATTTAGTAAACTTAAAAACCAGTCCATGTAATCTATTTAAATATTGATGCTGCGAATGCTCGCGTTTCTTTGTCTATATCCTTAATACTTTCAAGACTCAAACTATCATTCAAATCTATTTTCGCCAAACTTTGTTTCACGATTTTTGGGATTTGAATATAACCAATTTCTTCATTCAAAAATCTCTCAACCGCTACCTCATTAGCGGCATTTAATACAGCCGGAGCAAACCCTCCCATCTGGATACTTTCCATGGCTAACTGAACACAGGGAAATTTGTCAAAATCAACCGGTTCAAACCTAAGATCCTGAAATTCAGACCAATTAATTCTCGGAGTCTCTAACGGTAACCTATCCGGGTAGCCAAGTGCGAAAGTGATCGGAACTTTCATATCAGGAAGTCCGAGCTGTGCTTTACTTGAACCGTCTTTGAACGTAATAATAGAGTGAATAATGCTTTCAGGATGTATGACGGGCTCTATGTCCTCAACAGGAACATTGAATAACCAGTGTGCTTCAATGATCTCAAGTCCCTTATTCATCATGGTTGATGAATCTATGGTGATCTTGTCCCCCATCGTCCAGTTTGGATGATCAAGAGCCTCCTTTACCGTTACATTTTGTAATTGATCAGAAGTATGTTCTCTAAATGGCCCACCACTCGCTGTGATGATGATCTTTTCAATGTCAGATTCCTTTTCACCAGCCAAACATTGAAGCATGGCACTGTGTTCAGAATCAACAGGGATCAGTTCTCCTTTAGAATGTTTCAACGCGTCCATGATGATCTGCCCACCAACTACCAAAGATTCCTTATTTGCTAAAGCAACCTTTTTATTGGCTTGTATTGCCTTCAATGTAGATTCAAAACCAGCAAAACCCACCAAACTGTTAAGAATTATATTAGCCTCATCCAGGGTAGCCATTGCCGTCAAATGTTCTTCACCGCTTATGATCTTTACAGAAGGTGAAACGTGATTTCGAAGATCAGAATAATGCTCAGGGTTGCATAACAATACATATTTTGGAGAAAATTCCTGTACTTGATGAGATAGCAGTTTCCAGTTAGAATGAGCCGATAAAGCTACTATTTCAAACCGTTGTGGATGTTGCCGAACCACTTCAAGAGCCTGCGTACCAATAGATCCGGTAGAACCCAGAATAACTAATTTTTTCTTTTCCACTCTTTGGGATGAATATGACTTAGTTAAAATTCTCTTTTTGAACGACGTTTAAGGTAATAAATGACAGCTCAAAACCCCATTTCTTTTGCGACTTCAAACATTTGTGCATGTGCTGTAACTGTCTCATTCAATGTTGGGGCATAACCACCTGAAAGTAACAGGGTGATCGGTTTATTCCATTTTTTAACCGTTTCCAAGACGATACGATCTCGTTCTCGTAAACCGGGCAATGTCAACGATAATCGGCCAAAGTGATCTCTTTCAAGAGGATCGATCCCTCCAAGATAAAACACCAGGTCCGGTTCAAATTCGATCCTGATCCTATCCAAAGCATCTATCAAAGCGGTTTGATAATCGCGATCTCCAGTTTTATCCGGGAGACCTACATCCAAATTGGAAGGTGGTTTTATAAACGGATAATTGTTTTGTCCATGAATTGAAAAAGTGTACACTGATTCATCATGTTCAAATATGTGAGCTGTTCCATTCCCCTGATGCACATCGCAATCGATCACTAATACTTTATTCACCCACATGGATTGCTGCAGTACACGAATGGCAACAGCCACATCATTGTAAACACAAAAGCCTTCTCCGTGGTCAGGCATAGAATGATGGGTTCCACCTGCCAGGTTTCCCGATAAACCATCCTGTAATGCCATTAATCCGGCATTAATCGTGCCCTGCACCGCCAACCTGGAGCGAATGGCCAGAGATTTGCTCCAGGGTAATCCCATCCTTCTGATCTCTTTTCTGTCCAGTTCACCGGTCCAGACAGCCTTTGCATACCGATCGGAATGAACCGTGATCAAACTTGGAAATTCAACTAACGAAGGTGTTATTACGTCTTTCTCTTGTACTATGTTATGACTTGTCAGGTAGCTGTACAGACCACTGAATTTTTTCATGGGAAACACATGATCATCAGGTATATCCGCAACGTAATCCGGGCTATAACTTACTCTCAATTTAACTTTCCTGAATGAGTTTGATCAAAGCCATCATTCTTCCACTTTTCTTTTTTTGACGCCGGTATGAATACAGATCTTCGTTATCTATCGTACACTGCGTGTGTACTTCAATCCCTTTTTCAGGAACGCCCTCGTTAATTAGCTGATCTTTTAAAAATGAACTCAGATCTACATGTGGCTTCTCATAAGACGAATAGTCCACATACCGAGTTGGAAATTGTTGGGCAACATCCGGGCCTACCTCAAAATTCTTGAGAGATATACATGGACTGATAAAAGCTTTTATCTGTGTTGTATCAGCGCCAAGATCTTTCATTTTATCTACTACCTTTTTGCAAATGTTACCCGCAGCTCCTCTCCACCCGGCATGAGCTGCACCAATAACCCGGTTTTTACTGTCTCCCAACAGAATGGCTGCACAATCTGCTACCTGAATTGCCAGAACCAAATTATCTTTATTGGTGACCATACCATCCGTGTCAGGGTACTCACCCCCAACATGTATGTTTTTAATGTGAGTTTTATGAACCTGTTTAGCATAGGCTAACTGTTGGCTCTCAATCCCCAATTCTCTCATCAGTAGTTTTCGGTTTTGAGCCACTACTTCCGGCAATTCGTCAGTATTTAAACCAAGATTAAGCCCCGCGATTTTATGATCTGAGTTAATGGTCTCTTGGTTTCTAAGCGTAAACCAACTGGAAATACCCTCTCCATTCAATTGATTGGGTCGAATAAATTCAATCTGGGAAGACTTCATCTAATTTCATTTTTATCAGACCGAGCGGGAATTCCTGTCCGGTCCATAGTTTGAATGATTTAGCGGCTTGATGGATCAACATATCCAATCCACCAACCGGAATACCATCTACTTGTTTTGCCTGTTTTAAAAATTTGGTTTCCTGAGGATTGTAAACAACATCGTAACAAATTTTTCCCGATAACATTTCAATTTGGTCACTCTTAACCGGAGAGGCTTCAGTATTTGGAGTCATACCCAATGGTGTTGCGTTGATTATAATAGAGGCATCCTCAGCGTAAGCCGTCCAGTTATCATAGTTACACATAGTTAAAGAACCTGAAGGATTATATTGCCCCGGCCTTCTGGAAACCATGACTATCTCCTCCACTCCCATATCTTTAAGAGCATAGCAAATAGCTTTTGTGGCTCCACCGGTTCCAAAGATCACCGCACGCTCTCCATAAAGTTCATCTGCATATTCCTCAATGGGAACCCGGAATCCGTATTCATCGGTATTCTCACCAATTATTTTGCCATCCCGTTTTACGATCGTGTTGATCGCCTCGATCTGTGCGGCTTCCAAACCCAGGGTATCCATGGCTTCAAACAAGATTTCCTTATATGGTATGGTCACATTTGCGCCAAGGAATTCCAGTTTGTTAAAATGAGCAATAAGGCTTGGTATCTCACTTTGTCTGACTCCAACGGCATGATATTCGGCTTTAAGTCCATGATGCTGAAGGGCTGTATTGTGCATCAAAGGTGATACACTGTGACTGATGGGACTTCCAATTAACAAATAATGCGGGTATTGGCTCGATTCAGAAGCCAGGAATTCACTGAAATTCATGATAATGATCTATTGACAAAAAAAATGCGCATCGGTTAGGATGCGCACTTAACAAATAATAGTATTTGAATCTGCTTACGCAGTAACTTCTTCCTTCTCTTCGTCAGACTCAATTGGAGTCTCTTTGAAAGTACCGCCTTCAGCCAATTCCTTAAATTTCTTAAGGTCTTTAGCTAATTGAGCCGGTGAATCTTCAATAAAAGAAGCTAGTTCTTCCTCAGGCTCCCCGAAAAATGTTCGGTAGTCTAATGAAAACTCAACACGAGTTCGCTCTCCATTATCAAGCGGAGTAAAGCGAATAGTTCCGGTTTGGTTCAGATTACCACTAATGGTGATCCATGCAAAACGGGTGTTGCGTAGATTGTCAATGAGGTTAGTGGTCCAATTGTACTCTTCGTCCCCAATCATTGTTTTGTACTCAAAAGTTTGCGAGTTAATTCGCTCAACTTTATCGATGCGTTCCAGAAACTTAGGAAAATCAACTGGGTTACTTAAGAGTTCGTAGACTTTGGCAAGAGGTAGATCAATTTCGATTCTTTCGTGCGCCATAATTTAATACTTGGTAGTTATGATCGTTAGAATTGTATTCTTTTGATGAACTGGTTGTCATGGAAAAAGGCAGGACTCATCCAGATTGTTCCAAATTTACGGATAATATGACTAAGCCTCAATTATCCAGAGGTATAAAAATCTATTTTCTTTAACTTTTTTACGATAAAATGTCTTTTATTGGAAAGATTTTGCTTTTACCCTACTCTCTTTTCCAACCTCTTCTCAAGAATACTTACGATATCCTCATGTATAGCCTGAATATCCTGACCGGCATCTATAGCTTTGAACCGCTCCTCCGTATTAGCCAAATGTTCAAATCCTTCAAACACATTTTGGAAGAAGCTATCTCCGGAAAGTTCCATACGGTCTTTCTCAAATTGCCTGGTTCGTTCAGCTGCTTCTTCAAGACTCAGACGAAGGTAAATGGTTAGATCCGGAACAAGCTGGTGAGTAGCCACTTTATTGATCTGCTTGATCTGTTCTATCGGAATACTCTTCCTGCCAAACCCCTGATAGGCTGTAGTGGAATCAAAGAATCTGTCAAGTATAACTATGACATCTTTTTTGAGTAATGGCAGTAATTTTTCGGCCACAAGTTGGGAACGGGCCGCTGAGAATAGCAATAGTTCAGTTACGGGATCAATGTCTATCTCCGGATTAAGCAGCATATCTCTTATCATTTCAGATACATCCGTACCACCGGGTTCCCTGAAAACTTTGACCTCGTAACCATTATCATTTAAATATTTTTGCAGCAGATCGATCTGAGTGGATTTACCGCTTCCATCTATTCCTTCAAACGTAATTAACATGCTGTTCTTTGATTGGGATTCATTCTCCCGGTTTTAGGTTTCTCAATTCATCAATGCACAAACACAGGCCGTATTTACAATATCTTCCCATCTGCAACCTCTCGAAAGATCCATCATTGGTTTGGCAAGTCCCTGTATGACAGGACCGGTCGCCGTAGCACCTGCAAGTCGCTCAGTGATCTTATAACTGATATTACCGGCATCCAGGTTAGGAAAGATAAACACATTTGCTTGTCCTGCCACCTCAGAACCCGGAGCTTTTCGTTTTCCAATTGCCGGAACCGTAGCGGCATCGAACTGAAGCTCCCCATCTATCGGGAAAGAAAGATCATGAGCCTTGACGATATTTAACGCATTTCTAACCAGATCGATCCGTTCGTGTTCTGCACTACCCTTCGTTGAAAATGATAGCATGGCCACCTTAGGCTCGTTACCCGTTACCTTCTCATGGGTTTGAGCCGAATCAATGGCTATGGTTGCCAGCTGCCCTTCATTAGGGTATGGCACAACTGCGCAGTCACCGTACGTGTAAACCCTGCCATCTTTAAAGCTCATAATAAACACACTTGAAACAACATTAGACCCTTTTTTTAACCCTACGGTCTGAATAGCTGCACGCAATACATCTCCGGTCGTGGATACTGAACCTGCAACGGCACCATCGGCATCACCATTAGCAAGCATGGAGGCTGCAAAGAATAATGGATCTTTAACGATCTCCATACTTTCAGCCTCGGTTATTCCTTTATGCTTCCTTCGTTCATAAAACAAAGAGGCATAGGTACTTAATCTTTCATCCGATACCGGATCAACTGCTTCGAGATCATTCGGAATAACTGCTTCATCATTCCTTATCAGAATGGGGTGTGCCAGATTGTTATTTTGAAGAAATTCAGCCGCTTTGATTACACGCTCATCTGAAGAACGCGGCAATACGATTCTTTTTGGGGATTGAGACGCTCTTTCTCTTATGTCTTGAATAAAACTCATTATCCTATCAATAAAATGATTGAAATTACTGCAGCAGCTAAACCTGACCACTGCTTTACGGTTGGTGTATCTTTCCAGATCCACACACCGATCAATGTGCCTAAAATAACCAACGATACATTAACAATTGGAAATACCACTGAACCCGGCATCAATTTAAGGGCATAGATCAGAAAAATAGAGGAATATAAATTTACAATTCCAGTAGCTATACCATACCCAATCTCTTTAAAGGTAAAATGAAGTTCGCCCCTTTTCATTAAAATCCCCATACCGGTTAGGAAGGATATAATAAAAATACCGGATACAAAGAGTTCCTCTGAAAGTTGAGTTGAAAACAGCCTTTCATAGATCTTTAAACTTGAATCTGCAGCACCGGTCATCATAAAGATCAGCACAGGCAGCCAGGCATCAGATATGCCGGATATATTCTTAGTTTTGATCTTTGGCACCATTAAAAGCAAGGCCCCTAAAGCTATTACAATCCCCAGGTAACGTATCGAGGCTAATTCCTCATTAAATATAAATAAACTCACCGCGATCGGGAAGATAAGCGACATACGCATAGCAGCAATACTGACCCCCATACCAACCCGGTCAATTGAACGACTGTAAGCCACCAGGTTTCCTATGAAGATCAATCCAAGAATCACCATCATCCCTCCGATCACAAAACCGTGATCGGTTACACTAAGGCTAACGGTTTCAAATTCGGCAGAATTGAAGATGCTTATGAGTGCACCGGCAAGGTAATTTATAACAAGGATATTCATCACTCTCATCCTGTTGTTTTCAGCAACTTTGAGGATCTGAGCTATGGCAAGAGAACAGCTTACACTAAAAAAAATATAGATAAATCCCATCAATCAACTAATTGAAGGTCATTTTTTCCGATAAGTACAGGATCCTGAGGGCGATCATAAATACTTCGGGAGCGAAATGGCACGTTTCTCTGAAGATGATCAAAGATCTGATCCAGATCAGTTTTCCGTTGCTTTAAGGCCTCAGCAAGATAATAGGTGAAAATACTATGCCGATTCTTTTCACCGGTTGATGAAGTAAAGATTCCTGAACGCTGATCTGTTTGTGATGAAAAGATAACCGCAGACCTTGAGACCGTATTTATCAAACCTGAAACCACAGATTGATATCTCAAATCTGAATTATCGGATTCCACGATATCAAGATCAACTATTCCAATAACCTGCTCAGCCTCTGATACTGATATTTGATCAAAAAGAGATGTTAGGTTGATCAGGGCATTATTTTCTTCGCTATGGTTTACACCTGCCAGATATAATTTTCCATCCTGAATAATACCATACCCATTGATGTAGACCAGCACTTTATTCCGGCTAGTGTCGACCAAATTAGTTAGCCGGTTAGCCGCAGACTTGAGCTGTTCAGTTGAATTTATGTTAGAACTATTGATAAGATTACTTGATCGGATACCAAATCCCTGTTTAAAATACTCTTCCATCAATTCACTGTCACGATCTCCATAGGTTCTTTCGCTTAAACTACCGGAATATTGATCATTTGAGATGATCAGTGCCGCGGTATTAGTCGAAAGATCTCCTAATTCCGGTATATCCCGTTCAACGTCAATTGAACCAAAGGGTATATTCGGGATCGTTACAACGGTGAGGTCAGAGGAAAATTCAGATGGCCTCCAAATGGTATAAACATCATTTGCCGAAATCCATGTCTCTGATATCCCATACATTACTTTAAACCAATCCCCTTCTCTTTCAACCATTTTAAGTTGACTTCCCTCAGCCAAATCTGTTAATACATTATCGGCATTTACTTCTGCGGCATTTCGGAGTGGTGTAATTTCAGAATCAACAACAACAAACTGCTCAAAAACTGATGAAACCGGAGTGGTTGTAACCGTTTTTAATGTGTCATATTCAACTGTGATCCTGATCTCATGTTCAGGTTCTTCTCCAAACAGATCCGAGTCAAGTTCATCCGCAAGGTTGACAGATATGTTATTATCGTTGAATGCATAGGTTTTGTTTATGATCAAAAGACTGTCACCGTAAGCAATAGTAACTTTGGGTAGTTCATCGGTATAAGGTAACGTCTCAATAGTGTCTGCTACCATGGTAGTGCCTGTCTTTCGTAAAAGCCTTGTCTCTCCCGTTTTTGTAGGTTCATCTACCGGCTTCATATTCAGAAAAGACAAACCTGATAGCAAAGTACCTGCTCCAATCAAAGAGTATCTCTGCAGGTCAGATGGTTGCTGTAACAACTGATCAGAAAAGGCAGCATAATAGGAAAGTCCGGCTCCGGCTAAACCAAGCATGACGTATCCAACACGAGGCCGGTATCTTTGAATATACCTTTCTGTTTTTATCCGTTGTGAGTACTCATACGTGTTGATAGCCATCAGGTCTGCATCGAATATGGGAGCCTGAGGAGTTATTGAGTCATTAGGATCCAAAAAGAATTCTGAGTCTATCAGTTCATAATCATTAATATCCACGGCATTTTCTTCAATAACTACCCAACTTGTGCTGGAGCAAGAAACAATAAGAATCGCTACTGTTATCAAAAACAAAACGGACTTCACCCTGCTACCAATAAGACTTTTTTTATAAGTCCGGGCAAAGTTTACGATCCTTTTTGTATAGTTTAGGCCCATGGAGTTTGTTTGGAAGCTGTTGCAATTTTAGCCGCATCAATGGCGATAACAAGTTCCTCATTGGTTGGAATAACGTGCACTTCCGTATCTGATTCTTCAGTTGTGATCAGGGTTGATCCACCGCGATCCTTATTCTTGTTCAGATCCAGTTTAACACCTGCAAAGTCCATGTTTTCCATGATCTTTTCACGTATAGGGGCTGCATTTTCACCAATACCACCTGTAAAGATGACCGCATCCACCCCATTAAGAGCGGCTATATACGAACCGATGTATTTGCGCACCCTGTAACAGAATACGTCAATGGCTTCAGTGCACCTGCGGTCGCCATTTTCAGCCTCTTCAAGAAGGTCACGCATATCGGCAGCATATCCGCTTAAACCAAGCAGGCCACTGTGTTTGTTTAACAGGGCGTGAACGTTAGCCAACGAGAGCTCTTCTTTTTCGATCAGATAAAAAAGGATAGATGGATCAATATCACCACTACGCGTTCCCATAACGAGACCTTCAAGTGGCGAAAATCCCATACTGGTGTCGTAGGATTGACCATCTTTGATCGCCGTAACTGAACACCCATTACCGAGGTGACAAGTAATGATCTTTGAGCCTTCTTTTTTTCTTTGTGTTTCTTTGAAATACTTTCGGCTTACGTAATAGTGAGAGGTTCCATGGAATCCATATTTCCTGATCTTATATCGTCTGTACAAACGATTCGGGATACCATATAAAAAGGCATGCTTGGGAATGGAGTGATGGAAAGCGGTATCGAACACAGCTACGTGGGGAACATTTGGCAAGTGTTTTTTTGCAGCCCGGATACCATCAAGATTTGGTGGATTGTGTAAAGGGGCAATATCAAATGCCTGCTGAATGGCTTCTTCCACATCTTCATCAATGAGTACAGAATCCTTGAATGTTTCACCTCCATGAACCACCCGATGGCCCACAGCTTCAATTTCATCAAGGGACTGCAGGTGATCATTATCTGCCTCGACCAATAATTCCATAACGGTCTTTAGAGCGGAGGCATGATTTTCAATGACCATCGTCTTTTTGAATGGCTTCTCCCCTTTGAATTCCTGTTTGATGATTGACGTTACAGCCCCAATTCGTTCAACCAACCCCTTACAAAGACATTCCTGACTTTCGGTATTAATGAGCTGATATTTTATTGAAGAGCTGCCACAATTAATGACTAAAATTTTCATGAGTGAGTTAAAATGAGATTACGGCTCCGATTCCTATCAAATTACGAAATTTAAAATGCTTTTCTGTACCCATTGGTTCAGATAACCACAATGGAATTTCATATCGGATGGCTACACCTCGGTCTTTTCCGAGGTAATCCGGGATGTTTATTGAAAATTGTAATCCAACCCCGGCATCAGCGATCCATGTTGGGTTTTCGCCCATTGGTAGTGTGATGGATTCTTCTTTATCAAATGTGCGGCCAACATCACCAAACAGATATGATCTGAGTTCAATAAAATCCCCTACAATGGTTCCATCCAGTTTTTTGTTAACAAAATTCGGAAACTCAAACTCAGTGTTGATTGAGGCAATTGAATTGTATTGGGGGGTTCCACCGGCACTGAGAATCTCAAAGTCGTGCCGGGTATAGCCTCTGAGATTGGGACCACTGGCGAAACTGATCAACCCATCACTCAACCAGGTTTCTTTTAAGGTACCCTTAGCCCGGGAAATTCCACTATTCAACCATTCCATAGGTAGCCCAAAACTGTATCCAAACAAATATTCAGGAGCCCCATTATCTGTTACATACCCCCCAAAACCACGCAGCCTGAGCTTAAATAGATCGTTAAAATAGATCTGCTCAGTAACCTCCAAAGTGCCAACTGTGAAATAATTTGATGCCTCATTCACATTTTGAAGCAATGTTAACTGCAGATCGAATTTTTGTTTTTCCCACTTTTCACTGATCCAAAGATCCAAATTAAGCATTGATTTCCAATCATTCTGCCATAACTGAGGATACGGCCGGTAATCCAGGTCAATCATCTTTTCCTGACTGAAACCAAGGGATAACTCCTTGAACTTCAATTCATCGAATCCCGGTTGCCAGCGCTTATTTAAAGAAATTTGGTGGTAACTGTAACCGGTTCTTACCGTTGAGATCAGTTGTATATTCCCTTCGTTTGCAAAGGATGTGATTGAAGGGATCGGTTCAGTGAATGAAAAATAATATGAAACAGGATCTTCAGGAAGTGCGGTTCCCAGCCAAACTCCGGCTTCCATTCTGTGAGGTCCACTTCTGAATTCCCCTTCCATGTTGCCCGCCATTATAATCCCAAGTCTTACACCATCAACAGAGTTGTACCAGGCATCCGGTGCAAAATTTAATTCATAGGAATCTGATTGAGCTTTCAGCCCGATTGGTAACAAAAACAGAAGTAAAAAAAATATCAGATTTCTATGATCCACTCTGGAAGAATTTCTTGGATGTCGTTAGTTAAGATCTCATCAACGAGTTTCATTAATCGTTGTTGCTCCGGCCATTTCAGATATTCAGCTGCATCATTGGCTGAGATCCACATAAAATCGGTATGCTCATCGTCGAGCTCAATTTGGGCATTCTCTGATATTTGAGCGGCAAATGCAGGAATTGCATGGATCATATCACTCTTATGTTCATAAAATTGATTTACTGAAGGTATGGTCCAGAATTTCGCTGGTTTCAGTCCGGTTTCTTCCCTGAGTTCCCTTAAACCGGCCTCCCAGCTGGTTTCCTCAGGTTGAACCTTCCCTCCGATCATGCGCCACTGTCCAGCATAGATCTTCTTGGATGATCGCTTAAAGACAAGAAACTGAACCTTGCTCTCAACAATCTTATAAGGGTACACATCGATGAGTTTTTTCATCTTCCCGTGAGTTATCAGTCGATCTCAATTTTCAGTATTTCCAGTTCAAGCTTACCTGCAGGTACATCAACTTCAACTACTTCACCTTGTTCCCGGCCAAGCAGTGCCTTACCGATCGGGGATTCAATTGAAATCTTTCCCGCAGCAAAATCAGCTTCATTCGGAGATACGATCGTGTACTTCATCTCTTTATTCATTTTTTTGTTGAGAATAG
Source organism: Balneolaceae bacterium (assembly GCA_021767245.1). GTDB lineage: Bacteria > Bacteroidota > Rhodothermia > Balneolales > Balneolaceae > Gracilimonas. The sequence continues at coordinate 1,751 of JAASTO010000028.1, read as the reverse complement.
TAACTGTTGTAAGAACCCGAACCTTTGACAGATCCAGATCCTTTTTATCTAAAACCCGTGCATTGGCAAGTGCATCCTCAAGTTTGGTAATCCTGTCCTCCAAATGACCCTGTGCTTCTTTGGCAGCATCATACTCGGCATTTTCACTAAGGTCACCTTTAGCCCGGGCTTCAGCGATCTCTTCAGCGATCTCCCTGCGACCTCTGGTCTTGAGGTCTTTTAACTCAGCGTCAAGTTTATCATAGCCTTCTTGAGTCAAATATTGAACTTTACTCATAATCTCTTTTATTAATCGGTTTCTAAAAATAAAAAAAGCAACCTACCGGCGGCAGGTGGCTTTTACTTTCATTTGTATTAAGCCTTAAAATAAGAGCTTAATTGATGGATTTCCATCTCTGTTTTTATATACAACTTTTCCTGTAAATCATTTTCAAAATAAGCGTTTAGTTATGATATTTGAACCCAATAATTTTATTTAATGACTCATTGATGTTTGGAGTAGCACCGGAAATCCTGTTTGTTTATGGCCTCATCCTGTTGGCAGTAGTATTATTTGTTAACAAACGGATCTCTTTTGATATCACTTCCCTGATCCTGTTAGCCATCCTAATCGTATCAGGGATTCTTACCCCCAAAGAAGGCCTCTCAGGATTCAGCAACCCTGCTACCATTACTATAGCCTGTATGTTTGTTTTGAGCGAGGGTCTCAGAAAAACGGGAGCACTCGATATTGTGGGGGATTATTTTTATCGGCTCAGTAAACTCAACTTTCAGATCGCCATTCTGATTATCATGTTAGTGGTTGGAGTGATCTCAGCCTTTATTAATAACACAGCAGCTGTAGCCATCTTTATCCCTGTTATCATTGGGTTATCAAAAGATCTTAACCAAAGTGCCTCAAGGCTTTTGATGCCAATGTCCTTTGCAGCTATGTTCGGTGGAGTATTTACACTGATCGGAACCTCAACAAACCTTTTGGTTGACTCAATTGCCAGAGATAACGATTTGGCCGGATTCTCAATGTTCGAATTTGCACCGGTGGCCGCCATCTTTTTTGTAACCGGTTTCATTTACCTGTTTACAGTAGGTATTAATTTAATTCCTGAGCGACGAAAGGATCAGTCACTGACAGATATTTTTGACATGCAAAGCTATCTGACTGATGTGGTACTACAACCCAATTCTGATTTTGTCGGCACTCCCTTAAAAAATACTAAGCTCATCAAAGATCTGGATCTTGATATAGTTGAAGTTTTTGATGCAAAGATGCGATCTAAACCTGACAGGCAAACCATCACACTTGAAGCAAACGATGTGCTCAGGATCCGTGGAAGCGTAAAGGAATTAAACAAATTGTTGAACCGGGAAGATGTTCTGATCAAACCAACCAAAGGCTGGGCAGATCAAGATTTTGAACTTGGGAATGCTCAACTTGTAGAAGCTGTGGTAGCACCTGAATCCTCTTATGAAGGTAAAAAGCTGGATCAGCTTGGGTTATATCATCAGTTTGAAGGCATTGTATTGGCAATTCGCCAAAAAGGTAAAGTTGAACAAGAGCATTTGTCAGATATCCGATTGCGAAGTGGTACCTCCTTGCTGATCTATGTTAAGAAAGAACGGGTAAACGATATAAAAACCTCGGAAGAATTTGTATTGGCTACAGAGATCAACCTTCCGGATCACAACACCTCTAAGATTCCGATCGCTATTGCGATCATTGCCGGAGTTGTTGGATTTGCAGCATTTGGGGT
>JAASTO010000180.1 GCA_021767245.1 Balneolaceae bacterium | reverse complement strand
TGAGAATAAAATTTGAAATTACTGAAACGCAGAATACCAAGATCCGGATCTTTGACCGATCCATGAATCTTGTGAGAGAAATTAAGGGTACTCAAATGAGTTCAGGAACCTATGAAGCCATCTGGGATGGTAAAGACTCTCAGGGCAGAACAGTACCAACCGGCCCGTATATTTATTTGATAGAATCAGGAAACAGACAAATATCAGGTAAAATTCTCTTAACAGGATGACCTTCACACATAAAACATATCAAATAGTATATAAATGCTTCTTATGCGTGATGATGTTGTCCGTGCCGGGAATTCTGCATGCTCAGGACGGAGGTTTTGCAGGAGGGGCTTTACATACGGGTTTCAGCGCCCGGGGATTAGCCATGGGCAATGCTATGTCTGCCGTAACCTCACAAGGTATTTATTCCTTTTATAATCCTGCTTTAGCTGCTTCTGAAGCTCAGCAAAAGCAAACAGATCTTTCCATAGCATCCATGGAATTTGACCGATATTTACAGACTGCCGGAGTTCACTTTCAACTACCGCCCAGTGCAGGAATGTCGTTTATGGTCATCCATACCGGTATCAAAGATATTGATGGAAGAAGCGTAAGTGGTTATCCCACCGGGCAATTTGATGCAGCAGACCTTCAACTCAGAGGTGATTTTGGGATCCGGCTTAGTGAAAAATTCTACGGCGGCATTGGGTTGAAATTCAGTATGGCTGATTATCATCCTGAATTGGAAAAAGCTACAAGTTTTGGCATTGATGTAGGCGTACTCCTGAAAACCGGATCAGACTTTAATATTGCCTTGTCCATCAAAGATCTCTTTGCCGGCTATAACTGGAATTCTCAAAGTTTATATGGACTTGATCAGGCTCAAAACACCCTTGATGAATTCCCTACACGCCTGACAATCGGAACAGCCTACGAATCATCCAAATGGACCGTATCAGCAGATTATGAATATCTGATCAGCAAAACGGAGGTGACCTCGCAACAAATCATCCTCATAGAAGGTATTCCCACCACACAAAAGATCAGTGAGAATGTGACCTCCACCCTTTCACAGATTCGGCTTGGAACCTCGGTTGATCTGCATGAACGATTTACTTTTCGTGGAGGCTGGGGCTTGCCTTCCCTTGAAAATTCAGATAGCTGGAATCTCAGTACCGGATTTTCAATACATTTACCCTTTGATCATTTAAAGCCATCCATAGATTATGCTTTTGTCAAAGAGCCATACAGATTATCAAATATGCATGTTTTTACACTTCGGTTGAACTTATGAAAACCTTAAGCCTGTTTTTTATTCTTTTATTTGGTTGTGTACAAACCGGTATGGCTCAAAATGGTGGGTTGGATCTGCTTACTATCAGTCCATCAACGTATGCCTTATCTAAAGCTGAGGCTACAACTTCAATTCCCGATGGCTCGAATTCAATATTTAACAATCCGGCTTTACTAGTTTTTAATGAGAACTCTTCCCTGGATCTGTCTTATACCTTTTGGATAGCAGATATTAAGAATGTGTTTGGGGGAATAAACGTACTCAGGAAAAACAGTGCTTTAGCTTTTGCTTTCTACAATAGCGGAGCCAACGATTATGAACAGTATAACCGGCCCGGCCCAAGTAATGGCAATTTCTCTGTTCAGTACCTTTCACTTGCTACAGCTTATGCTTATAAATTGAATCAGGTTTCCTTGGGGGTGTCTGCTCAATATCTTAGAGAGGAAGTTTTTACTTACACAGCCAACGGGTATGCTTTTAATTTTGGAGCGGCAGCTTCCATCTTGAATGACAGGGTTAATCTTGGTTTCTCTGCCAATAATTTAGGTAAAATGGAAAAACTAAATGCCGAGGCAACCGAAATCCCGAGATTTATAAAGTTTGGTGCTTCCGTTAATGTCATCACATTTACCCCTCCTAAAAATGAATCCATGCCAATAACTGTTTCACTGGCAACGGATTATGTGCATCCCCCAGATAAAAACACCACAGATTCAGGATCAGAAGCTCAACTAAACCATGATTTCTTCAACTTAGCATTATCACTAACCGTATCAGAAACCATTGAGCTTAGCACCGGTTACCGTACCGGAGAGACGGCAAGACCACTTTCTTTTGGTGTTTCATTGTTAACCGGAGGTTTTAATTTTAATTACGCCCTCTTACCCTTTGAAACCGGATTTGGCACCGCACATTCACTGGGAATTCAATATACGTTTTAGGTTATGAGTCATTCAGAAGCTTTAAAGAACCTCTATCACTCAGTTAACCCGGATGCCAAAAATGTGTATGTGGTTCCGCTCATCCGGTTCAGCCATAAAAAAACGGATTACCTTTACCTGTTGTACAAAGACCTGATCGAAGGCCATGATCTTAAGGTCAGATCCATTAGTATTTTTGACCATTTTAAATTGATCGCAGCTATTCTTTCAAACCGAAACTCGATCCTCCATTATCACTGGTTCGAATTCCAGGATGTTAAATCATTACTGGGAATGCCATGGAAGTTATTTTGTATCTATGTGTTTCAAAAACTGGGTGGAACCGTGATCTGGACCATTCACAATGAGTTTCCTCACGACCGTAAATATTTAGACCTTCATCTGTACCTCCATCGCAAAATGGCAAAATGGTCAAAGGCTCTGCATGTTCATTGTAACAAAGCTGTTGATATCATGTCTAACCGGCTGATGTGTGACAGGGATAAATTTCATGTCATACCCCATCCTTCTTATCCTTTGGATCCTATGGATAAGTTTGAAGCCAGGGAACTTTTAAGATCCCGATATGCAGTTGATATCAACGATGATGAAACAGTTTTACTCATGTTTGGCAACATCAGCCGCTACAAGAGAATGGATCTTGTTGCCACGCTTATTATGGAATATGACCTGAAATGTAAGTTGATGATCGTTGGTCCGGTCAAAAAAGGAAATGAAAAATTATACAAGAAATTAAGTGTGTATGAAGAATCGGATGAACGGATCAGGGTAATCCCCGATTTTGTAGAAGAAGATCAGGTAAGCTGGTTCTACTCGGCATCTGATATTGCCGTATTCAATTACAGAGAAATCCTTTCATCTGGGAGTTACCATATGGCACTGGCCTTTCAAAAAACGATTATTGCTCCTAATATTGGATGCCTGTCAGAAGAAACTGAGAATCCTAACGTCCATTTATTTAACAGCCAGAATGAATTAAAGGAACTCATTACTTTTCACATATCTGAAAACCGGTTTGATGACAAAGCTTAAGGAACATGCTTTGTGGATCATATCCGGAGATATACTTGGCCGGGGTATGTCTTTTCTTGCATCAATTTATTTAGCTAGGCTTTTAGGGGCTGAATACTACGGTTTGATCCTGTTTGGGATATCATTACTTGGCTACGCAAACTGGTTTTCGGATATGGGATTGTATCAGATCGGTTCAAGGGAAAAAGCCAAGCCCCCGGAAAAAAGAATCTACAGGATCATTGAGATATTTAACTTAAGGCTCATACTTGGAGTTGGTGTATTAATGACATCGGCACTGTTATTGTATGTAATCGACTTTGATACGGAACAAAAGCAGGTGTTACTTGGCTTCCTGATCTCACTGATCCCCTATATGTTTCTTATGGAGTGGTTTTATGCTGGTAAGCAGGATTTTAGCAAGATAACTCTCTCAAAAACAATTCAGGGAAGTGTGTACTTAGGTTTGATAGTTCTGATGGTACATTCTTCAAACGAAATACACCTGGTTCCCCTATTTTACACTTCCGGTGTAATGCTGGCTACCATAATTCTTGGGGTATTTGCCATCAGCGACAAACCATTTTCGTTACCATCAAGAGGAAAACAGATCTATCCTGATCTTTTTAAAAACAGTACCATCATAGGTTTAGGGCAGTTATCTTCCCAAGTAATTCAATTACTACCACCTATACTTTTGGGTTTATTTATGACCTTTGAGATGGCAGGTGTATATGGGGTAGCCTTTAAAGTGGTCATACTTGTTATGATCATCGATCGTGTATTTGTTCAGTTGCTGTTGCCTAATCTTGCTTCATCCTGGGTAAGCTCAAAGGGTGACACTAACGACAAAATTCAAATGACCTACCGAATCGCTGTGTGTGTCGGCTCCGTGATTGCCCTTTTCACTGCACTCAGTTCCGAACACCTCATAACCTGGCTGTTTGGGGATGCTTATATGGAATCCATTTACCTATTGAAGATTCTCTCTTTGTTTATTGGGTTTACCTTTGTCAATAGTTTATTTTCATTTGGGCTCATTGCCACCAATCATGACACGGAATACTTTAAAGCAACGGTATCTGGAGGATCGATTTCTGCGGTTTTACTTATTTTAGCCTCTTATTTGGGGAATTTAACTACGGTTACCGTTACTGTGGTCCTTTCTGAGGTGATCATTACAGGTTTTGCATATCAACAATTTAAGCAGGTGTTTCGAGGCCGTTATTTGAAACCATTTAGTATAGTTATAACACTAACTGTTACTCTCTATTTCATTTTTGAGATCATCCCCATTCCTGCATTGGTTTCAGGTGTGATTGCTTCAACCATACTGGTATTCGCACTTATCCGATTCAAAGTGTTGACAGCAGATGATTTAAACTGGATAAAAACTAAGGTTCTGACTTGAAGCGTTCACTTTGCATAGGAATTATAAACCTAACCCCCGCCTGGCAAGCCTTACTTGATCAGATCGGGGTCTGGTATGAAGAAGTAAAACCTGAGCGACTAAATTTTCAGACCTATAGTGCAGTTATTGTAAATCGATCTGTCAACAGAGATCATTTTCCACAGATCCGGGAGTATTTGAAAAGCGGAGGTAACGTCGTACTTGTCAATGATGACCATGGTTTTTTCCCCGATAAATCCTTCAGAAATATCTTCACAAAACGACTTCGATCTGATCTAAACCTGAATGGATTTAAGCATATACCACATTTAGACCTCTATTCCACGATAATAACAACCGGAAGAACCACTCTTTCTGATGCTCTGAGGTTTAAAAAAGTAATGAAGGGAAACGTAGTATTCTTGGGATTTGATCCCGCAGAACGCTTATTTGACTACAAATATCTGCGGCAACCATTCCCATCACATTCTGGTCAAGATCCGGATGAGATCGTAAATAGAGTTTCAAAAGGAAGGGTTTCGGACCTATTCCTTCATGTTTTAAAGGAAATTCATTTTAGGTCAAATCTCCCGTTTATTCGTAAATGGACATCACCTAAGGAAAAGCCCGT
>JAASTO010000179.1 GCA_021767245.1 Balneolaceae bacterium | reverse complement strand
TGAAGATCAGGGTATTACTGATGGTATTTACTACAATAACTTTGTTATCGGTAAAATGTACGCTGAACAGCAACGGTATGAAGAGGCTATTGAATATCTGACGTATGCAGCCTCCATTGCGGAAGATGCGATCAATTCCGTTTACAGGTTGGAAGTAGCTAAAGCTTTGCATGAGGTGTATGCCAAAGATAACAGGTACCAGGAGGCTTATGATCAACTGCTTCAATACTCAACATTAGCCGACAGCGTAAACAAAGAAGAACGATCAGAAGCGTTGGCCAATGCCCAAAATTACCTGGAGCTGGAAAGGCAAAACGAGATCAATAGTTTACTAAAGGAAAAACAGATCAGACAGGAAGAACAGCTGCGCAACCGTTCCATACTCATTTTGATAACCGTTCTGGTGATCATATTGGTCTCTTTCCTCCTCTACCAAATGAAGAAATCCTCGCGCGAAAAAGAAATTATATACGCTCAGTTAAAGGAACAGAACAAAGAACTTGAGGAGCTAAATAAGGCAAAAGATAAATTGTTTGCTATCATTTCACATGATTTAAGATCTCCACTCATGTCAATGCAAGGCATGTTAAGCCTGATAAAAAATGACCTTCTTTCATTGGAAGAGATTCAGGAAATGATTCCTGAACTTGAAGCGTCTATGCAGGAAAATTCGAATGTAATGGAAGACCTGCTTGTGTGGGCAAAAGAACAATTATCCGGCGTAGAGGTGAACCTGAAACCGATAATAGTTTCTGATCTGTTAGAGGATGTCATTCATTCCCAAAAATTTGTTGCTGATAAGAAAAAAGTAGATCTGACAGCAGATGGCATGAATGGATCCAAGGCCAAGGCTGATTACAATGCACTTTCACTAGTGATCAGGAACCTAATTTCTAATGCCATCAAATTTACCGAACCGGGTGATAATATCCGGGTTTCATCAGAAGAAACATCAGACCATGTGATCATAAAGATCAAAGATACCGGCATAGGCATTCCTGAGGATGCCCGAGATAAGATCTTCGAAAATACAAACTGGACTCGAAAAGGGACTCAAAATGAAAAAGGGTCAGGCTTAGGGTTGAGCCTCAGTAAAGATTTTGTAGAAAGAATGCATGGTAAGATCTCGTTTGAAAGTGAGGTTGGAGAAGGTACTACCTTTATGGTTGAGATCCCGAAGGCTTGAAATAATTTGATGTGTTAATAACCTGTAGAAAACTTGTTTCTTATCTCATTCCAGAATAGTCCCATCATTTCTTATATTTACGGATCATTAACCCTCACTATTTTTTGGAGCTTTGAATATGAGCGATAAACCTCGCGAATATTGTGGAATATACGGTATCTATAATCACCCCGATGCAGCGGTTCACACCTATTATGGACTGCACGCTCTCCAGCACAGGGGTCAGGAGTCAGCCGGAATTGTGACCTCATATTTTGACGAAGAAAAGAACCGTCCGGCTATGCCAGCCTACAAAGATTTTGGGTTAGTGCTTAACGTCTTTAACAAATCTAAGGTGTTCAATAAGATCCTGAAGGGGAATAACGCGATCGGGCACAACCGGTATTCGACCTCCGGTTCTTCAAAGAACCCAGCAAATATTCAGCCGTTTCGTGTTCATTATAGGAATGGGAATCTAGCCATAGGGCATAACGGTAACCTTTCGAATGCCAAGCAGATCAGAGAGCGATTCAGAAAAGAGGGAGTTTTATTTCAAAGCACGTCTGATACGGAACTGATCCTTCATTTGATCTCCCACAGTTTGTATGAAGACCAGATGGATCAGATCATGGATGCTTTGAGGCAGATCGAAGGCGCTTACTGTCTTGTTATCCTTACAGATGATAAACTGATCGCTGTACGAGACCCAAATGGATTCAGACCCCTTGCTTTGGGTAAAGTGGATGGATCCTTTTGTGTAGCCAGTGAAACCTGTGCTTTTGATATCAATAATGCAGAGTATGTCAGGGATGTAAAACCCGGCGAGGTTGTGGTCATCGACAAAGAAGCTCATGAAACTGGAGAGCCTAAATCGTTTTTCATTCCACCTTCAAAAGGGACGAGTACCAGTCAGTGTATTTTTGAGTATGTTTATTTTTCACGCCCTGATAGTATGATCTTTGGGGAAATGGTAGATAAGATCAGAAGAAATCTTGGAAAGAAATTAGCTTCAGAACATCCGTTGGATGAAGTTGTGAAAAATGACAAATCCGGTAAACAACCTGTCGTCTTCTCTGTTCCCGATTCAAGTAATACGGCAGCTCTAGGTTATGCGTCTGAAAGCCAGAAATTAGGCTACGATTGCAGATACGATATGGGGTTGATTCGAAATCATTATGTTGGACGAACTTTTATTTCCCCCGGACAAAAATCCAGGGAGCAAAAGGTAAGAACCAAGTTCAATCCGGTGCGTGGGGTTATTGAAGGCCGGCCGATCATCATTGTGGATGATTCTATAGTGCGGGGAACCACTTCGCGCTATCTGGTGGATATGATCAGGGAGTGCAATCCTTCTGAAGTTCATTTTCTGGTAAGTTCTCCGCCGATCATTAGTCCATGCTACTATGGAATGGATTTCCCCAGTCCGGACGAACTGATCGCCAATAAATTTGACAGAGACATCGAAAAAATGGCTAAAGAGATCGGGGTTGACAGCCTCAGATATTTGTCGGCAGAGGGTTTAGTGAATGCAGTTAAGGAAGCCAATCCATCTGACCATGAGTACTGTACGGCTTGTTTTACCGGGAATTATCCTGTTCCGGTCAATTTTGGGGTAGAAAAAGAGGCTAACGAACTTATCTGATGTTCAATAAACAGGCAAAATTTATTACCAGTGCTACCAAATTAGAAGAATGTCCACCGGCAGGTTTGCCTGAAGTTTGTTTTGCGGGAAGATCGAATGTTGGAAAGTCTTCATTGATCAACGCTTTGCTGAACAAAAAGAATATTGCCAGAACCTCGAATGTACCGGGTAAGACCCAGCAAATGAACTATTATCAGGTTGGAGATGCTTGTTTTTTTGTGGATCTGCCGGGATATGGATACGCTAAAGTTCCCAAAAAAGAACGAGAGCGTTGGGGTAAGAATATCCGGGATTATTTGTTGGACCGGGACTCCCTGAAATTGATCCTTCATGTTGTGGATGTACGCCATGAACCAAGCCAGCTGGATGAGGATTTCTTTTACTGGATGGGGATGAATGAAAAACCATTTGCAGTGGTCTTATCGAAAGCGGATAAATTGTCCAAAAATAAGGTCAATCAATCTAAGGCAAAGGTTCGACGAATTATGAAGGAAATGAATATCGAGGTTCCAATACTTCCATATTCAGCAAGCTCAAGGGATGGTATCGATGAGATCAAGTCTCTGATCAAAGAATTTGTGATTGCAGACTAACTAATCGAAATCTCCTTTCAGGTATCGTTCACTCAGCCTGCTTTCATTCAGTCTCTTAAAATCTTTTAGTTTCTTTTCTGATCTTGAAGCGATCGTCATCTCTCTTTTTCCAAGCGCCCCTCTCGCTTTAGCCACATACCAACCGGCCACACACATAGCAGCTCTGGCTTTAGAGGCTGCACAGTAAGTGGTCAGGATCGTATTTTCGTGGGAATAACCAGCCAATTTACTGAACGTTTCATCTTTCCAAAGTTCAGCATTCACCTCGGGAGAGAAAGCATCATGGAAAATAAAATCGACTGTAAGATTGGAAGGGTTAAATTCTTCAAAAAAGCCGTTGAACAAATGGAGAGTTAGCTCCAGATGCTCGAAGGGTTGGAATGTATTCATTCCGGGTTTGAGTGAATCAAAGATCTGAGGCAGGGAATCTGTAATTTCAGGATCCGATATATGATCAGTGAAATTTATGCCTGAAGCGGTCTCCTTGCCGATGGGAAAAGCTTCAACGGAGTAGAAATCAACAGATGTTAGGATGTGATTTTGTTTCAAATGTTCAGCGAGCAAGAGAAAGTTCAAACCGGTTCCGAAGCCAATCTCTAACACAGTAAGTGAGTCCGCTTTTTCTAATGACTTGAATAAACCCGATTGCTCAAAAAACACGTACAGGCTTTCAGAAGCTGCCCCATTGGGGTTATGGTAATACTGATCAAATTTCTCGGAAAATAGGGTAGAGGATCCGTCTTTGGTGGTATGAATATGCTGGCTCATCTTGATGTACAAACGTATTGGTTTCCACCAAAGATAGTTTATTCTTTTCGGTTATGACAAGGTTCACAAACTTTATTGGATAGCCTTCACAGAAATAGTACCGTAGTTGGTTTTAGCAGTGATTTTATAGGTCCCTGATCCAATAGATCCCATTGCATTCCCCGATTGATTAGAGCCCTGAAAATTTAAGGAAGAATCGATCTCTACATTACTGCCTTGAAGATCAAGCGTTACATTTGAATCCTTTGATATCCATATGGTAATAGTACCTGCTCCGGTTTGGGCGGCTACAGGTCCAGTTAAGGTAGGTAACCTAAGTTCAATATTTCCGCCATTGGTGGAAGCATTAACAGCGCCTTCGTGATCAATAATTTGCAAACTACCACCGCCGGTTTTCAGATCAATATCACCTTTCAGGTCTTGAACCCTAATGTTACCTCCCTTAGAGACAAGGGTGACCCGCCCTTCCGATTCTTTGATCTGAATGTGTCCGCCGCCGGTTTCAGCACTTACAGTTCCGGAGAGACTACTCAATGAAATATGGCCACCGTTAGTCAGATAGGTCTGAGCTCCCTGAATATTATCTGAGTCAATATGGCCGGCTTTAGTCTGTATATCCAGATCCATATTCCTTGGTATCTCAAGTCTGCTTTGGATCTGAATATTCTGATCGTTTTTTGCTTTATTTTTGGAGATCAATTCAAATATGGCTGTTTTATCCTTAGTCAGTGATTCCATGGCTAACTTCGAACGCAGATCATTGAGGGTGGAAATTTGTCCTGAGGCTTCAATGAACAGATGACTTGTTCCTGCCTGATCTCCATTAACATCTACTGATCCAAAAGGGAGGCTAAGGTTCGTTTTGGAGTATTTTTCGGAATCAAAAGAGCGTGTAAAAAGAAAAATTCCCGGACTTTTTACGGTCCATCCTTGTTGATTTGTAATAGATTTTGGATCTATGGTCACCGTTTTACTTTCAGCGTCAAAATTAACCTCCAGACTTTCCTGATCCATTTCCCTGATCACTTCATCGATCTCGCGCTCAAATTCAGCTCGGATCTCCATCGGAAGTATATTTTTCAGGTTTTTAAGGTTTTCCAAATTCTGGAG
>JAASTO010000178.1 GCA_021767245.1 Balneolaceae bacterium | reverse complement strand
GGCAAAAGCTGCATTTTCACTGAGAAATCCATAACCGGGATGAATGGCATCGGCTCCGGTTTGCTTGGCAGCATCAATGATCTTATCAATCACCAGGTAACTTTCTGAGGAAGCCGCCTCACCTATAAAAACAGATTCGTCTGCATGCAAAACATGTGGAGAATGAGCATCGGGACGAGAGTAAACCGCCACCGTTTTGATCCCTAATTCCTTACAGGTGTGAATAACTCGGAGTGCGATCTCGCCGCGATTAGCAACTAATACTTTCTTGATTTCAGCCATAGAATCCTGTTTATGAATTTTTGCCTAATGATAGGACTTTACAGCAAGATTCTCCAAGTGAAACCTAAATTAACTCGCTGATTTCATATCAATGAAAATGCGGGGAAGGATTGAGAGTTTTTCGGTGTAGTTCAGATAGGCTCGCGTATCAAATACATTGTAATCGTTTTCTTCAATCTTATTCAATATGCGACTGTAATTATGACGAGCCAGACACACCGGCAGACGGCTGTCACTATTCAGAAGGGCAATACCTTTGTCTGATCTTTCATAGTATTTTCTGGCCCGATCGATCTGAAACTGGAGCATTTCCTTGAATTTATCATCAAGGTTTTTCGAGAAGAGATCTTCTTCAGTGATACCAAATTTTCTAAGATCTTCCTGCGGAATATAGATACGATCACGTTCCAGATCTTCACCTACATCCCTAAGAATATTCGTGAGCTGCATAGCAATACCAAGGTCCACCGCATAACTAAGAGCATCTTTATTGGTATACCCGAATACTTCCGAGGTCATTAAGCCTACCACTGAAGCAACTTTGTAAGAGTAATCATAGACTTCTTCAAACGTCTCGAAGCGATCCTTTACCAGATCCGTCTTTACCCCATCCATTAACAAAAATGGAAGATCCATTGAAATATGATACTTCTTTAGGGTATCTGAAAAGGCAGAGAGGATCGGATCGTTCACGATCTTTCCATCATATACATCAATGAGCCTTTGTTTGAACATCTCAAGTTTCTCATCGATCTGATCGAAAGTGATCTTCTTATCATGGATCAGGTCTTCGGCTTCATCTACCAGATCATCCAGATATCTACACAATCCATAAATAGCGAATATCCCCCGTTGCTTCTCATTAGGTAAAAAACGGGTAGCCATATAAAAGGTCTTTGCATGCTTTTTGGTAATAGACCGGCAATGCATGTACGCTTCCTTGAGGGATTCATCTTTTACATCATCTATTACAGATGTGTGAAACGAGGTTTTCTCGTACAAAGGACGAATAACGTGGTATGGATATCTGAGAATGTTTGTCATAATTGTGCCATTTCACTTACAAAGCCTAAATTGACTTTAAAAAGTTCCTGACTTTATGAAATTAATAAACGTATTACTGCTAACATTTTAGGATATTGATGTTTATAATTGGAACTTAAAATTGATTTCCTAATACTGGTTAACAAGGATAAAGATATTAGCTTGTTATTAAATTCCTATTAAATTTTTCAGGTATAATGAATAAAAAAGTAACAATATATGAGGTAGCTAAAAAAGCTGAGGTAGCCATATCTACCGTATCGAGGGTGCTGAATGGTTCAGAGAATGTATCTGAAGCCACAAAAAACAAGGTGGAAAAAGCGATCAAGGAACTGAATTTCCGTCCTCAGGTAAGTGCCCGGAAACTTGCCAGTAAGCAGCCACAGATGCTGGCGATTGCGGTTCCCTCCTTCACAACGCCTTACTTCAATGAGGTTTTGAAAGGTGTGAAGGATGAGATCAAAAAAATGGACCTTGATATTATTTTATACAACACCGGTTCAAAGAATCCCGAGGAAGGCGTGCAAAACTTCTTTGACCGTGGCACCGCTGATGCCGTAATCCTGCTTTCCATTGATGTCAGTGATGACGTTCACCAAAGGCTGCAGGCTACCCATACTCCCGCCGTACTTGTGAATTCCTCTCACCCTGCCTACAACTACTTTATGCTTAATGATTATCAGGGTGGCTACATGGCCGGTGAGCATTTGGTTAAGCAGGGTTTTGAAAGAATTGGGATGATCCAAAGTATCGTTATCTCCAACACTTCCAAGGAAAGATTACGTGGCTTCAAGGATGCCCTTAAAAATTATAAGATGCCCATTGATGAATCCCTTTTTAAAACCGGTGATACTACCAAACACGGGGGCTTTACAGAAGAGGCCGGTTTTGAAGCCATTTACAAATTTGATAAACAAGGTGATTTTCCGGATGCTATATTCTGCTCCAACGACACACAGGCCGTTGGTGCCTTATACGCCCTTTCAAAACTGGGTATGAAAGTACCGGATGATATTGCAATCATGGGTTATGATAACATCAAACTGACCAAGTATCTGGATCTGACCACCATCGACCAAAAGATGTACACCATTGGTGTGGAAGCTACCAAAAGACTTGCTCAGATCATTAAGAATCCGGATGAAGAAGTCTATCAGACCACGATCAACCCTGTGTTAATTCAAAGAGGCTCAACCGAAAATAAGAACAAGAAGTGAATTTAGATTTTTCAGCTGAAGAGGCATTAAACCACTGCATTACCGATACCAACGTCCCCGATTTCAAAGAACCTTATAAAGGTAAGGTTCGGGATGTGTATGAATTGGATTCCGATAAGCTCGGTATTGTGGTCACAGACCGCATTTCTGCCTTCGATCACATCATGAAGCAGGCCATTCCGTTTAAGGGACAAATTCTGAACCAACTGGCCGCTTTTTCGTTCGATAAGGTAAAGGATATCGTGGCTACACATATCATTGATGTCCCCCACCCGAATGTAACCATTGCTAAAAAATGTGATACCATCCCGATCGAAGTGGTGATGCGCGGTTACCTTACCGGACATGCCTGGCGCGTGTACCGATCAGGTAAACGCATGCTATGCGGAGTTGAAATGCCTGAAGGCCTCAGGGAACATGATAAATTTCCCGAACCCATTCTGACGCCTGCCACAAAAGCTCAGGAAGGTCATGATGAGGATATCTCGGAAAAAGAGATCCTGAACCGAGGAATTGTAACTTCTGAGCTCTGGAGTGAGGTCAGGGAGAAAGCTTTTAATCTATTTGAACGAGGAACTACGGTTGCCGCCGAACAGGGATTGATCCTTGTGGATACCAAGTATGAATTTGGAGTGTATGAGGGTGAGCTGACTCTGATCGATGAGGTGCATACTACGGATTCATCCCGATATTTTTATCTGGAGGGTTATGAAGAGCGTCAGGCAAAGGGAGAACAGCAAAAACAATTATCCAAAGAATTTCTAAGAGAATGGCTGATGGAGCATGATTTTCAGGGACTGGATGGACAGGTACTGCCGGATCTACCCGATGAATTCAGAATGCAGGTGTTTGAACGCTATGCCGAATTGTTCGAAATGCTTACAGGAAATCCTTTTAAGCCTCAGCTTGAAACAGATCTGAATACAAAACTAAAGACAATATTCTCGGATGCTCAAAGCTAACCTGAAAGAAAAATTTCAACTCTTTGATGAGTATTGGACACCCAAGATCGTAGGTGAACTTAATGATCAATATGTGAAGCTTGCCAAGCTTAAAGGTGAATTCATCTGGCATGATCATGAAAATGAGGATGAATTGTTTTACATCGTCAAAGGTACTCTCCTTCTGAAATTCAGAGACAGAGAAGATGTTCTGCTAAATGAGGGCGACATGTACATTGTTCCGGCCGGGGTTGATCATTTACCCATAGCCGAAGAGGAGTGCTGGGTTATGCTGGTTGAACCGAAGCATACCCTACACACCGGTTCAGCCAAAACTAACAAAACAGTGGCTATTGAGGACCAAAGCTGGATCTGACCCATGAGTGAGCCTATTGAATTCAAACGCATCAGACCCAGGATTTACATCGAAACCCCTTTGACCCCTGAGGAAGTGAACCGGCGAATTCGACAGCAACTCAGGGATGAAGGCAGGCTTTGCAGCGGGGAATCGACTAAGGGATATGCTACCATTTGTCCACCTGAAGAGGAACAGCATTTTTGGTCGCCACAGCTCACCATCACCCTTGATACAGATGATGAGGAAGAAAAAACACGCATTCGAGGATTGTATGGACCCAAACCATCCGTGTGGACCATGTTCGTATTTTTCTATGCAGCCATTGGGTTTGCTATCATGATCATTTCCATGATCGGACTTTCGTATTGGTCGCTGGGTAAGCCGGCAACACTCTTATGGCTCGTTCCTGTTCTTTTGCTTGTTTTTCTGAGCCTGTATCTGGTGGCCTATTTTGGTCAGCGCCTGGGGCACAAGCAAATGACCAATCTACACCGATTTCTGGAACGCTGTCTCGAAAAAGAGATCGATCATTACTGATACTACCAAATCAAAACAGTACTTTTGCCACTTCATACACCGAAACCGATTTACCCATTGAGTAATAATGAAGGCTTGGCACGCCATACTGCATGAGTTCCTTTGATTGTGCAATGGTCCACTCGATCCCTACCTGACGAACCTGTTCGTTGTCACTGCATGTTTCAAGTTCAGTAGTCAGCTCCATGGGTAAGTCAACGTGAAATAGCAGTGGAAGTATCGTTAGCTGTTTAATAGACGTGATCGGTTTCAATCCAGGGATGATCGGCAATGTGATACCATTTTCTCGGCAACTATCCACAAAATTAAAATAGCTCTGATTATCAAAGAACATCTGTGTGACAATGTAATCGGCCCCTTTCTCCTGTTTTAATTTCAGGTATTTGAGATCGGTTTGCATGTTGGGAGCCGCAAAATGCTTCTCCGGATAGCCGGCCACTCCAATACAAAAGTCAGAAGGCTGAGCATTCTCCAATTCCTCATCCAGATAAACCCCTTTATTCAGGTCAACCACTTGTTCAATAAGCTCAGATGCATAAGCATGACCATCGGGTTCAGGTACAAATTCCCGCTCCGGCTTTCGGGTATCGCCCTGAATGAGCAGTACATTATCAATACCTAGAAAATTAAGGTCAATGAGCGCATTTTCGGTATCCTCTTTGGTGAATCCACCACAAATGATGTGAGGCACCGCATCCACTTTATAATGATTTTGGATCGCCGCACAGATACCTACTGTACCGGGTCGTTTTCGCACCGTTTTTCGCTCTAAAAGGCCATTTCCCCGCTTCTTATACACATATTCCTCCCGATGGTAGGTAACATCCACAAACGGTGGCTTGAATTCCATGAGTGGATCCATGTGATCGAATAAGGATCGGATATTCTGTCCCTTAAGTGGTGGTAACACTTCGAAAGAGAATAAT
>JAASTO010000027.1 GCA_021767245.1 Balneolaceae bacterium | reverse complement strand
GGAAGAGGATTATCATCCGGTTCGAGAAGAAGCCCTGAGTATGACTGCTAACCCTTCTTTGCTTGGAGTGGAATGGAAACTCAGAACTCAGCCTCCCACCCTTCTCAAAAAGGCCCGGTATATTTTGAATATGATTTTTGAACTCATCACCGGGGTATTCCTGATGCGGTTCAACAAAAAGACGTCCCAAACAAACTGGGGTGATTATAAACCCGACCTCGTTCGCCACGCAGATTATAAGAAATTTGGAGACGGGCTACGTTTTGTGGCCTCCGGTACAATATCTCAACGCATGCAACTCACAGAATTCCTGGAGGATATGTTCAGGGAAGGAATATTAGCCTATGGCGTGCACCCGTCATTTGCGGCCATGGTAACCTGTTATGTCAGAAATTACCAACATAATCATATTCACTTTGTTGACGGTTCCAACGGCGGTTATGCCAAGGCTTCCCAGGACCTGAAACTGAGACGAAAGAAACTGTACTCTTCAGACAGTCGGGAATAAGAATTGTTTTCACTACAGATCAAAGCTATTTTGATCAATTAAAAGCTTTGTTTCGGTGTCCAGGTCTTCAATTATTGAGGGAGCTATTCTGCCTAACGGATAAGCCGGAACCTGTTTCACCTCTCCAACCAGTAGCCTGCCGGTGTGCCCCATGCGTTCATGTGGCAGGCAAAAATAATCATACACTCCTTCTACATTCGGTTCCAGGAACCAGATATCTCCTTCCGTCAACATACCCGAATCAAAGGAAACAGCATTTTCCGGGATCCTTTGCGGGCGCCGGTTTTGGGGATGATAGGCCGTTACGGTATGCAGTCCTTCCACCACCACAAATTTTATAACATCACCGGGCTGAGCCTGAATAACCCTTGGTTCAAAACGGGCATCTCCTGCGGTTCCCAACACGCGAACGGTCAGGGTATCGGTTGGAAACGCATGTAATGACAGGGATATCCCAAATACAATGAAAATAGCTGTGATGATACAAGATTTCATTTTCTATCCTGTTTCAGTCCGGTTGGGATTTCACCGTAGGGGTAATTCATGAATTACCCCTACGGTGTATTTATGATCATTATTTAGTTTCATCAGAATTCTTCGATACAGACTCGATCAACAAGGCTGCTTCATCCATGGGTTGGTTCAGCCCTTCCACTCTTTTTGCCACATTTCCTTCAGCATCAAGAACGGTGATCAGATTTGAATGGGCAAATTCACCACCGCTGTCTTTTTGATACTTCACTCCCAGCATCATGGCCAGCATTCTGATATCCGTATCTTTACCGGTCACAAAGTGCCATCCTGAGATATCCAGCTGTTCATCCTTGGCATATTCTGCTAAAACCTCCGGGGAATCATTTTCAGTATCAAATGAAACAGCCAACACATTTACGGTTTCTCTGGTTGACTCACTCAGCGAGCTGTACAGCCTCCAGCTATTCTGAATCAATATCGGACAAACCTGAGTACAGTTCCCGTAAAACATGACCACGATAACCGGTTCACCGGCAAAATCGGAGAGTTTTACTTTTTCATTTCTGTGGGTGATGAACTGATTGTTCAGGTGATACAGTGAATGTCCGGATTGAACCTCGCCCGCCTTCAATGCTTCCTGTTTATGATCGTGTTGATGATGCATATCCTGCCCATTCACTTCCACAAAACCAAGTACTGCAAATAGGATTAAATAGATAAATACCGACCTCATAATGTTACCTCATGTTTGATTTGATCAGTAGGAGCCGGTTCATCATAAGCACACCTGAAACCTACCATACCCGTCGTGATCTTTGGATTAAAACTCATGCGTGTGATATACCTGATGGAAGCTGCATAACTATAAACGCTGTTCAGGGTTTGCATTCGGCCTACCGTACCACAATCCAGGGAGATCTCATCTGCAATAATGGGTTTAAAGCCAGCCACCCACTCCATAACAAGTCCAAATTGATCCTTTACACCGTTCGTGGTTTCTATGCCTGTTGAACCAACTTCAGGTAAATTGTTGGCATCAATGCCAGAGTACCAGCTGATCAGTTTACTGCTGAATCGATTCATTTCAGCTTCGTCCTCTATACCCAGCAATTGGGCAGAATATTCCCACTCATTCAATGTCGGGAGCCGACCTCCCTGCTCCGAACAGTAAGCATTCGCTGCGTACCATGAGACGCGGGTAACCGGTCTGTTTTCTCCGACTTCCTCATAGTCAGGTTCAAGATCTGACTTCCAGGTTTTGAGGTAGCCATCATAGGTAAAAATGGGCGGTATATTTGAACGCCTCCATTCCGGATTTTCTCTTAGAAACTCAGCGTATTGTTCGTTGGTAACCGCTGTTTCATCCATGAAAAAAGAATCTACCTGTATGGGCTCTCCCTCAACTTCTGGTAAAACGGAATGAAAAGATCCCGCCGGAACAAGTACCCTCACCGATTGTGAAGACGCTTTCTCTGGCGTGAAGAGCATCATCATAACGAATGTAATAATGGTGAAAGTGAATATGTTCGTTTGGGATCTCATCATGACTTTAGTTTCTATTCAAACCTTCGGGGCGAATTCTTTTCGCCCCGGCAGATTTTTTCTACTCAGTTCGTTATTTCTTGCGGGGTCCGGCTTTCAGGGTACCGGTTGCACCTTTTTCAGCATCCACAAACTCGTGGTCGATCAGGATATATTTTCCTTCTTCAGGTACGATCATATCCAAAGTGGCTGAACCGGAGGCACCGATCAGAACTGTTTGCATTCCGCGCATTTCATTGGCAGGATGTCCTTCCAACCAAACTCTGTCAAATATTCCACCGATCACGTGGAAGCTGGACGTTCCGCTTGGTCCGTTATTACTGAAATGAAAACGGACACGTTCACCTGCATTAGCTTTCAATGGCTGATCGTGCAGAATGGTTTGGTGACCGTTAAAGACCACGTGTGAAGGATCGTTATTGTAAGCTGCATCAAAATCGAATTGATAAAGGTCGCCGTCGCCTTTGGTCAGATAATATTCGCTTTGTACGATCACGTACTCCCGATCCACTTCATAATCTTCTGTATATCCGTCTTTAGGAGATACCACTACCACACCATGTTGTCCCATTGCAGTGTGCATCAGTACACTTGGAGTACCACAGTGGTAAATGTATGTGCCGGGATAATTTGCTACCCAGTCAAATGTAATGGTTTCACCGGGACCTACGGTTCTCCATTTGTCATCCTTAGCCACCGTACCGGCATGGAAATCCATGGAGTGAGGCATCGGCATGATGCCTGCCTTATTTTTCTGATAATTGTTCTCTCGCATTTGCTTCATGTATGGTGAAGTACCTGTCCAATCTCCATCTTTATTTACAGCAGAAAGATCAGACGGACCCATAGCTCGTTTACCGTTTACTCTCATCTGACTCATGGGTTCATTTATTTCCACCATCTCGTCAGATCGATTCTTCATGGTAAAGGTGATACGGTCTCCTTCCCGAACGTGAATGACCGGTCCGGGCACACTGCCACCGAATGTCCATGCCTGATATCGGACACCACTCGCTACCTCCACTTCCTGCACAATGATATCCAATCGTACTTCATGATGTTTGTTTCCCTCATAATCGAGTGGAGCCAGATTCGGGGCTTGGGTTATATATTCACCTACAACCGGTGAACCGTTATAGTCTTCTGTGTAAACTTTTGCTTCCGGCATCCCGAAGGTCATTCCATCAATTTTGTACTCCTCTGTTTGTGCAGACAAGATAGAAGTCATGCCGAACATCAGCAGTGCTGTCAGTAATGTGAATTTGGTAATTGCGCTTTTCATAGGATCATTGATTTGGTTGGTTATAAAGATTTAAGAGTATTTTATCTTAAATAAATCTGTTTAAAATGTCTTTGAATCCATGATACACGTTCATTATGAATATTAGATAAATTTCAGGAAATTAATTTCTGAAGGTGAGATCAGATCATGATCCCGATCAAGCTACACTTTCCCGGTTGATCTTCTCACGTACCACCGGTGCCACTTCGGTCGCAAACAATTCAATGGATCTCAGAAGTTTATCATGGGGAACGCTTCCCACGCTCATCTGAAGTAAAAAACGATCGTGACCGAAGATCTCATGCTGATACATGATCTTATCAATGATATCCTTTGGACTACCTACGACATTAGCTCCCTCCAGCGTGATGGAAGCATCAAACTGCTGGCGTGACATCGGGGGCCAGCCTCTCTCCTTTCCGATCTTATCCATGGTTGTCTTAAAGGCGGGGAATGCTGTATCTGCCGCTTCCTGAGTGGTCTCTGCGATAAATCCGTGAGAGTTGATACTCACGCGCTGTTCATGCTGATCGTAATCAGCGGCTCCTTGTTTATGGATATCCACCATTTGCCTGAATTGTTTAGGCATCCCACCGATTATCGCGATTGCCATTGGCATACCCATAGCTCCGGCTTCGTAGGCTGATTTTGGAGTTCCTCCCACAGCTCTCCAAACCGGTAATTTTTCCTGATACGGCTGAGGATATATGCCACGGTTATTGATCGAAGGCCGATGCTTACCTTCCCAACTTATCACCTCGTTTTCTCTCAGCTGCATCAACAACTGAAGCTTTTCCAGGAACAGCTCCTCATAATCTTTCAGGTCGTAACCAAACAGTGGAAAGGATTCCACAAATGATCCTCTCCCAACCATGATCTCAGCACGACCCTTTGATAGCTGATCGATCGTTGAAAACTGTTGATACACTCTCACAGGATCTTCTGAACCCAATACCGTTACGGCTGAGCTTAACTTTATGTTTTTAGTGCAAGCTGCCGCAGCTGCCAATAAGGTTGATGGTGAGGAAGAAACGTACTCTTCTCTGTGATGCTCTCCGATCGCGTACACATCAAGGCCCAGTTCATCGGCCAGTTCCACTTCTTCAAGCAGATTCTCAAGGCGTTCGGAAGGACTGATCCGTCTCTCTGTTCCTTCTATCGGTGTATTCTCTACAAAGGTGTAAATACCTAATTCCATAATGATAATTGCCTTATTTGTTTAATGTTAAACTAATAAATATTCTGATCATTTGTTGGCTCGAGCCGATCGAAATGTTCAATTAAGACGATCACTTTAATCATTCAGCAAAATTCTTATACTCTGTCTTTCCGTTAATAATAAGCCACTATGAATTCAGCGACTCTGTTCAAACTTTCGGATATCCGTTTCAGCTATAATAGCGAACAACTGTTTGATGGTTTCAATCTTCTCATCAGTCAGGGAGAGAAGGTAGTTATAATGGGAGAATCCGGTTCAGGTAAGACCACACTGTTCAGATTACTGCTCGGCTTTGAATCGCCGGACAGTGGAAGCATATCCTTCAAGGGATCCGGGTATACTGATAAGATCATACGGTCTATGAGAAAAGAAGTAGTCTGGTTACCTCAGGATCTGAATCTTGGTGCGGGCAAAACCGGTGAACTCATGGATTTCATCTTTGAATTTCAGTTGAACAGCCAAAGCAAACCTTCACGACCTGAGATCATTGACACCCTGGAGGCACTGGGATTGGAAGCCGGCACTCTTGACAGCACCTTCAGTGAACTCTCAACGGGTCAGAGGCAGCGGGTAGGACTGGCCTGTTGCCTTCTTTTGGACCGAAAGGTGATCCTTTTGGATGAACCGACATCAGCCCTTGATCTGGAATCAAAACGGAAAGTAGCTGAGTTACTTTTGAATAATAAACGAACGGTCATATCCACCTCACATGATCCCTGGTGGGTAGATAAATGCGACCGGGTCATTGAATTAAATAATCTTTTTTAATCACCGAACCATGGATATCATAGATCTTAGCTGGTGGCAACTTGGTATTGGCTTTTTCATTCTCATTATCCCCGCATTGATCCTCTGGCGGTACAAAACCGGATTGAACAAAAAACTCGGCATTGCAACGGTCCGCATGACCCTGCAATTATTGTTTGTTGGTTACTACCTGGAGTATTTGTTCGAACTGGATAATGCGTGGCTGAATGCGGCCTGGATCATGGTTATGGTGTTGGTAGCCGATTTTGCCACCATCGACCGAAGTGAACTGAATCGTAAACGATCCCTGGTGATC
The DNA here is from genome assembly GCA_021767245.1 of Balneolaceae bacterium. Lineage (GTDB taxonomy): Bacteria > Bacteroidota > Rhodothermia > Balneolales > Balneolaceae > Gracilimonas. The sequence continues at coordinate 13,122 of JAASTO010000027.1, read as the reverse complement.
CCCATTTTCCTGGCCACTTTTTTCGGCATTATTGTCATCGACATGTTCTTCCTGGAGGCTGTGATACAATTGCCTACATTCTTATCTGCACAGTACACGATACCGATCACTGGTATGGTATTGGGGAATTGTCTCCGAAGTAATGTGATCGGCATCAATGCCTTTTATCACAGCCTTAATGAGCATAAAGAACGCTATCGCTTTTATCTTTGCTGCGGGGCTACACGGAATGAAGCCGTATTTCCCTTTTTCAGGGATGCTCTCAAGAAATCAGCCAACCCTACCCTTGCTTCCATGGCAACCATTGGCTTAGTCTCCCTTCCGGGCATGATGACCGGTCAGATCCTGAGTGGCAGCTCTCCCCTTATTGCCATCAAGTATCAGATCATGATCATGCTGGCCATTTTCTCGGGAACCGTCCTATCCGTTTATCTTGGCATCCGCTTAAGCAACTATTTTGTATTTGATGAGCGTGACGTACTGGACAGCAGTATTCTTAAGAAGTGATCTTCTGAGGTTCTACTCGCTGAACCTTTGTACACTTAGTTCATCGGGAATTTCATTGCCGTTCAAGATATGTTCCGCCAGCAGTTGGCCCACGTAGTGAGAAAACAGGAATCCCTTAGAATTCATACCGGTGTACACAAACAGATTCGGTATTTCCGGATGTTCCCCTATCACCGGCAGACGGTTTTGTGTGGTAACCCGGACTCCGGCCATCTGCGAAATCTTCCTGACCTTACCGGTCAGTTTAGGCAGCATCAGATCAAGCTTCTTGAGTATTTGATCATAACTTTTATCACTGATATCCAGGTTCTCAAAGTTATGTTCGTAGGTGGAACCGACGGTAAGCTCACGTTCCCCTCTTCGGATGCTGTATCCTCTCGCCGATATCGCATGATCCCAGTTTAGTGGTTCTTCTGCCTCAAAATGCACGATCTGTCCTTTTACAAAATTCAGTGGCAAAAAAGACCAATCTGCATTATCACGGATCTTATATCCGATCGCCATGATCACCTTACCGGCGGTTAACTGTTCACCGGACACAAATTGTATAACGAACTGATCGTTCTCTTTATCATACTGGTATTGGGCAGTTTCATATATGCATTCAACCCCTTTCAACCTGAGATAGGTTCGGTAGGCATTCTGATAATGATCCACAAAAACCGTGTACCCACTTTTGACATGAATACCACCGTGATTTTCAGCCACATGCGGATTCATCGCACGGATCTCTTCCTCTTCCAGCCACTCGATCCAACCTTCAGGCCAGGCGTATTTGGTGAGGGCATCCCTGAAGTTTTCGGCCAGCGACTCACTGATAGCCGGACGGATCACCCCGGTCTCAGCGATCAGATCATCCCTGCCGGTCACCACACAAATATCCTCAATCTGTTCCTTTAAGGCATCGTAGCATTTTTCAGCCTGCCAGGTCAGTTTGGCCCGCCTTCCGGTTGCCGGATTGACCAGTGCGCCGGGTGGTCCGGGAGCATCTTCTGAAGCATTGGGGTCTATGATGAGTACTGACTGACCTCGCTTTCTCATTTCATTGGCGATGGCTGTTCCGGCTATTCCGGCTCCAAAAACTGCTACATCAAAATCGGGCATATAAGCTACTTTGTAATTGGCTTGACTGTTTTAATTGACAGTAAAGATAGCAGTTCCGTTGCACAACTTTAAAAGCTATGCCGTGTTCTGACTATGGATCATACAAGTGGAGGCTAAGCCTCCTTTAACTTATCTCCAGAAGGCGAAGCTTTCGGAGATTGTTGGTTGGAATTCAGATCATAACAATCAGGCGAAATCTTCTACGGCTACCTGATAGGCATGCAGGGGATTATCACCATTGTGATCGTGATTTTTGTTATGCTCCTCGACTTCCTTTAATATGCTTTTAACAGTTTTCTCGTCCTGAAAGGAAAAGAAAAGAGTTGAGTAAATACCCTGATCTCCCTGTGAGAACCAGCTTCTGATATCGGGTTGATGTCGCTCGGTTCTGAAGCCATACATCTCAGTCTCACTGTAAACCGGTACGTTATTGCGCACCATCAATTCTCTGACTTCGTTCGCGTATTCGGCGATGCTTAGTATGATTAGTAATTTCATGACAATTCTGTTTGTGGTAATGTTTAAAAATCAGGCTTGGAAGAAGAAATCAATAACACTTAACTCCATCTTCCAAAACCTGTACTTCAGGTTCTGATATTACCTGATGATCTCTTCGCGGCCCAGTCTGCTCTTCACCATAAAATAGATGAGAGGAACGGTAACCAGTGTCAATGCCGTTGAGGCAATCGCTCCACCCATCAATGAAATGGCTAATCCCTGAAAGATCGGATCAAACAGGATCACGATCGCACCGATCACTACAGTTCCGGCCGTTAACAAGATAGGCATGGTTCGCACAGCACCGGCTTCCACCACGGCATCCTCCAGGCTGTTACCCTGCCTTAAACTGATCTGAATGAAGTCGATCAGCAGTACTGAGTTTCTTACCATGATTCCTGCTAAAGCGATCAGCCCGATCATTGAGGTGGCTGTAAAGAAAGCTCCTGTAAACCAGTGACCCAGCAGAATTCCGATCAATGACAGTGGTATCGCAATCATCATGATAATTGGAACTCCAAAATCCTGAAACCAGCCTACGATCAGAATGTAGATGATGAGCAGTACTACCCCAAAGGCAATACCCAGATCACGGAATACCTCTAGTGTGATCTGCCATTCACCATCCCATTTAACGGTCAGGTTTTCGCTGTTAAACGGCTGACCTGAGAACTGTTGGGCCAGGGTGTAACCTTCCGGCACATTCAGTCCATCGATCTCATCACCGGCATCAAGGATGGCATAAACGGGACTTTCTATCTCCCCGGCCACTTCTGCCGTCACGTACACCACGCGACGCTGATTCTTGCGGTGAATGCTTTTTTCGAGTGTTCTTTCTTCTTCCACTACCAGATCAGTGATCGGGATCATGGCTCCGGTTCGGGACTGAACATTCAGCCCACCCAGTTTATGAATACCGGCCCGGTCACTTTCATCCAGTTTGAGGGTGATCGGCACAGGCGATGATTCCTTTTCATCATACAAGGAAGTTACTGGATGCTGCCCAAGGATCATGCCTAAAGCTTCTGTAATCTGATTCGGCATCACGCCACTCATCCCAGCTTTTTGACGATCTACATTGAAATAATACTTGGTTTGATCGGCTTCCACCATCCAGTCGGCATCCACAATACCGGGTGTTTCAGAAAATATGGCTTTGATATCTTCTCCGATCTCACGCTGCATTTCCAGATCCGGACCATAAACTTCGGCCACCAGGGTTGACATCACAGGAGGTCCCGGTGGAACCTCAACGACTTTAACATTGGCACCGTATTTCTCACCAACTTTCTGCACCATTGGGCGCATTCTTTTGGCAATGTCGTGACTTTGGTCTGACCGCAGGCTTTTATCCACCAGGTTGACCTGAATATCTGCTACGTTGGCATTTTGGCGGAGGTCGTAACTTCTTACCAACCCGTTAAAGTTAATGGGGGCATTGGTACCTGAGTAAACCTGATAGTCGTACACTTCCGGAATATCCAGCAGAACCAATCCAACCTCCTGAGCTACCGCTTCAGTGCGTTCCAGGGTTGTCCCTTCCGGCATGTCTATGATCAGCTGGATCTCATTTTTATTATCGAACGGAAGCATTTTCACTTCCACTGAACGGGTGTAGAACAGTACCAGTGTTCCGAACAATACGATCGTGGTTCCGATCAGGAATCCCCAGCGTTTGGCTGAACTTTCCATGAGTGGACGCATCGTTTTGTCGTACACTTTGTAGATAATGGTGTCTTCCAGCTTATAGCGTTTTCCTGAACTGTTGATGGCCTGCACCCGGGATGCTTTCAGTAATCGGTACCCCAGCCATGGAGTTACGATCAGTGAGATGATCAGTGACAGGATCATAGCAACCGTGGCACCAATGGCGATCGGACTCATATAAGGTCCCATCAATCCTGATACAAAAGCCATAGGAATTACAGCGGCAATTACGGTAAAGGTGGCCAATATCGTTGGGTTACCCACCTCATTAATGGCATAAATGGCTGCCTGTTTGAATGGCAGGTTTCTCATTTTAAAGTGCCTGTGCATGTTTTCGGCCACAATAATGGAATTATCCACCACAATACCAGTCACAAACACCAGGGCAAACAAGGTGATCCGGTTCAGGGTATAATCATACATGTAATAGAAGAACAACGTCAGGGCAAAAGTGATGGGTACGGAGATGAATACCACCAGTGCTCCTCTCCATCCCATTGCCAGAAATACCACAAAAGAAACAGATAATACTGCCACCAATAAGTGGATCATCAATGTGTTTACTTTCTCTGTGGCTGTTTTTCCGTAGTTACGGGTGCTCTCCACATGAATATCAGAGGTAACCACCGTACCCTGAAGTTCTTCAACCATGCGGTCGATGTCAGTGGCAATGGTCATGGCATCGGCTCCCTGTCGTTTGGCTACCGAGATCGTCACGGCAGGAAAAGCACCGCCGGCTGAAATTCCTTTCTCTTCAGCGGCAACCGGTCCCGGTGAGTACGACACATAACTTGCGGGTTCACCCGGTCCATCTTTGATCTCGGCCACATCCCTGAGCAAAATGGGGTCTCCTCCCCGTACATCTAACACGAGATTAGCTACATCCTCAGCGGTTTCCAGAAAGCTTCCGGTTTGTACCAGAAATTCCTCATCATCGGATGTAAAGGAACCGGATTTGAATTCACGATTCGCCACCTGTACGGTTTGTGCAATTCTCAACGGGTCAATCGATAAAGCGGCCATTTTTTCTTTATCCAATACCACCTGAATGGTTCGTGAACGGCCACCGTGTATCTTGGTCTCGGCCACATCGGTAATGGACTTGATCTCATTATCGAGCACCTGAGCTACTCTTCGCAGCTGATAATCATCCTGTGTTTCACTCCAAAGGGTCAGGGTCACGATCGGCACATCGTTGATCGATCGGGTTTTGATCATAGGCATGGTCACCGCTTCGGGTTTTTTGTCCATGAACTTCATGATCTCATTATAAAGTCTCACTAAGCTTTCTTCCACATCCTGCCCTACAAAAAACCGGGCGGAAACCATGGCCATTTCCGGCATGGAGGTTGAATACACGTACTCAACTCCGGAAATATTTGAAAGCACCTTCTCTAAAGGAATGGCGATCTTATTTTCAACTTCCTGCGGCGATGCCCCGGGATAACCAACATAGATATCGGCCATAGGCACATCGATCTGCGGTTCTTCTTCGCTTGGCGTCAACCAAACTCCATATACTCCAATTGCTAAAAAGGCGATCATCAAAAGCAGCGTCAGCTTCGAATCAATAAAACCCTGTGCAATTTTACCTGCTAATCCGGTATTCATTTTATTCTATATTCTTAAAATTCTTGATTGTGTGATATACAGATCTATCTACTGAACGTTCAGTTTAAAACCCTGTCTGAGTTCTTCATTTGCTTCTGTTACGTATGGCTCACCCGCTGTTAAACCGGACAGAACCTCAACCCGATCTCCTGAGCTTTGTCCCAGGCGTACCCATCTTAGTACAGCCTTATTATCGTCCGTTAAAGTATAAACCCCGGTTAGCTGTCCCCTTGTAACAAGTGCTGTTTTAGGAATGTAAAGAGCTTCGTTAGAACCTAAGTTCATCCCAACCTGCGCGAACATGCCTGTTTTTAATTTAGACGAGAGCTCAGCATCCTCAAGTTTAGCTTCCACGGCATACTGTCGGCTCATAGGGTCACCGGCCTCACTTACGGCAATCAGAGTTGCTGCTGCGTTATAAATTCCGGCTGATTCAATACTTACGTTCACTTCATCCCCTTCAGAAATCTCACCGATCCACTGCTCAGGTACGTTTGCTGTGATCTTGATTTCTCCAGGATCTGCAACGGCCACCAATGGATGCCCCGGTGCGGCCATATCGCCTACTGCCACAAACTTACGCGCCACGATGCCGTCAAATGGAGCGCGAATGGTTGTGTATGCCAGCATTTCGTTCACTTCATTCATACGGGCATTCAGTGCATCCATATTGGCTTTTGCGATCTCATACATGGTTGAAATATCATCCAGTTCTTTGGAAGTTGCACTTTCCTCTGCATACAGGTTTTTGATCCGGTTATAATTCTTCTCGGTGTTCTCAAGGTTGGCTTTGGCCTGAACCATGTTGGCTTCGAGCTGTGATTTCTGCGCCAGGATCTGATCGTCTTTGATCCGGATCAGCACATCACCTTTATTTACTTGTTCACCCACCTCAACAGGCACTTCCGTTACTGTTCCCATAACGATCGTGCTCAGGCTAGCCTGATTATCACTTTCCACCAGGCCTGGGAAAGACTGCGTTGAAGCAGACAAGGTGTTAGAGGCTGTCTCAACCTTAACATTCACAGATCGAGTGTTTTCAATAGTTTCTGTTTCTGAACTGCATCCGGTGGCTGCTGTGATCAAAAATGTAAGTGCCAGCAGTGTCGAAAGAGTTTTCATATGGTCTTTTAATAAATAATTCATTGTAGTTCGTGTTAGTCGGTTAATTTTTAAGATCATTTTCGAGCAGCATTTCAAGGGCAGCAATGCTCATGTTGTACTGATACAGGGCCATCACATTTTTCAGTTTGGCTTCAGCTAATTTGGTTTCTGCTTCCAGCAGGTCAGTGGTTCTTTCCATTCCTTCCACATATCGGTTGGTGCGGATCTTTACATCTTCGGTGGATTGCTCGATGGCCTGTTCCGTTAATGCGATCTGTTTGGTGGCATGGTCGATCGACCGCATAGCCTGACGAACCTTATTTTCCTGATCCAGCCTGTGACTTTCCTGCATGCTTTGGGCTTTTCGGTAATCTGCTTTGGCTTCCATTACTTTGCCTACTTTGCTGAAGCCGGAGAAAATATCCCATCTCAAATTGGCCCCGATCATGTATGAAGAGGCATCGAAGCCTGCGAAATCATTATCATTGAATTCGTAACTCCCAAACAAGTTGATCTTTGGAATGAAGCTGAATTCCGATGCCCTGACCATTTTTTTGGCTGCCTGAACTTTGTAATCAATGGCGCGCGTTTGAGCATTATTTACTTCAAAGTCGTTGGTTGCTACGGCGGCATCTGCCTGTAATTCGTAATTCAGTTCGTCGGTTGGTTGAACCGTTATATCCCCCTCAAGACCAAGCAGCAAGGCCATATCTTCCTGTACCTTATCCAGCGCATTTTTTGTTTGAAGCATGCGGCTCTCCATATCCAGTTCATAAACTTTGGCGGATAAATAGTCCTCTTTGCTGATCAGCCCTTCTTCAAAATAGTTTTGTGCCTGTCTTCGATGCTCACCGGCTGTTTTCAGAGCCGATTCAAGTACCTCGATCTGCTCAATATGCAGGATCAGGTTGTAGTATTGCTGGCGCACCTGATAGCGTACATAATTCTTTGTGCCTTCCAGCTGCTCGTTTACTGAATTAAGCTGACTTTTCATCGCACTTCTCTGCAGGAACATGTCTGGGTTGATCAGTGGCTGACGAACTTCAAATTTGGCACTGTAATTTTCATAGGCATCCGGATCATTCAGCAAAACCGGATTGAAATCCTGTTGAGAGACCACTTCCTGTTTCAATTTAAACCCAAATACATTTAATGGGTCATCGGTTGAAATAGCGTTGTACTCGAACGAGACCTGAGGCAGAAACACGGCATTTGTTTGCCGGAATTGAGCTTTGGTTTTGTCCACATCGTAGCCTGCCTGCTCCAGTCTAAAATTTTGATCAACGGCTAACTCCATCGCTTCCTGCAATGAAAGTGACAAGACCTGATCAGGTGATGCCTGATACTGTGCAAATAACTGAAAAGGCATGGCTAACAAAGCTGTAAGCAGATATACCTTTAGTAGATATGAATTTTTGTAATTCATCTTAATGATTTTTTTTAGTTAGTTATAAAATTTATTTTCGGCTTAACGTAGCGTGACCCAGCCGACATTTACAAAGATCTGAAGGAAGTGTATTACCGGAACCCCAGGTATAACCTTACCAAACATTTTGCTTTATCCATGTTTACCTTTATTTGTTTAATAATATCTTTATTGATCAATCTACCGGCAGATCGATGGCTTTCCATTCAGGAAAACCCTCATCTAACCTGACTGCATTAAATCCGTTTTCCTTCAAAAACCGAACAGCCTCATCTGCCATCAGGCAAAGTGGGCCCCGGCAATAGGCTACAACTTCTTTGTCTTTTGGTAATTCATCGAGGCGCTCCCCTAACTCCACTTTCGGAAGAGAAACAGCATTCTTGATATGCCCTAATTCAAATTCCTCAGATGGACGAACATCGATGAGATATACATCATCTTCCTCCATTTTCCTCAGAAGCTCATCCCTCGATATAGTTTTCAACCCTGACTTCTTACTGCGATAATCGTTCAGAAGATCTTCGATCTCAGAATTTCTTGAGAACCCAATGGCCCTCAGAGAATTCCATACATCATACACCTGCTTTCCTGCAAGCTGATAATAGTTGTACTTCCCCTTCCGTTCAGTTTCAACCAAACCGGATTTCTTCAAAACCTGAAGGTGTTGTGAAGCATTGGCTACCGGTTGATCAATATGTTCGGCAATGTACTCTACGGGAACCGGTCCTTGCGCGATCAGATCCAGTATCTCGAGTCGTGTAGGGTTAGACAGCGCCTTGGTGACCACCGCCAACTGCTTATATAATTTCTTTTTGAACTCGCGTGTTTTCATTGATCATTAATTTTTTAATGCGATAAAGAATACACAGTCTTTAAACTTCATTCAATAAATTTATTGAATGAAGTTATTGGCATTTTACTACCTCATTATATATTGTATTTACTATACTTATGGAAATGATGAAATTAACCGGTTAAGGCAACTCTGTGACATTGGTCACATAACTTAAGGGGGTGTTTGAGCGAGTCGCTGTTATCACCAAAAAGTGAGAATTATTTACTGACTCTGATAGCGTTTACCGGACAGACTTCTTCTGCCCGCTCATTCAATTCCCTCTCAAATTCACCCGCCTCAACTGAAAAGACTTTTCCCTTTTTCTTACCTCCGATAAGTACACACTTCCCGTCACGCTTTGACATTTGCCATCGTTCGGGCCAGGCTTCCACGCAGTAATTACATCCTATACATCGATCTCTGTAAAATGTGATCCGCATTATTGCTTGTCCTCCCACACATAGATCTTGTCTCCGTCCTCAACAACGCAATCTATTTTAAGTGTACAATCGTTGCCTTTTTCAACGCTATCGACAGGGATATCTTCCATCCAGATAGAATGAATATTTGGCTCAGCTACTCCCGTTTTATTCCCAATGATAAGCAGTTTGTCATCTTTGCTCAGTCTTCCGGCCTTGATACGCACATGCGCCACCTCAGCTTTCGGATAGTAATGGAGTACTTTGCCGATAAATCGTTTTTCTTTGGTTGCTGCTGAACCGTGGACCTCACTCCACTCTCCAAGTCTCCTTCCAAGATAATATCCGTCCCAGAAACCCCGGTTGTATACCCATTCAAGGTCTTTTTTCCAGCCGTCAACTTTTTCTTTTGAAAAAGTACCATTTGCTACGGCTTCGGCCGCTTCCCTGTAGCAACGGGTTACGGTTTTGACATACTCGGGCGAACGGCCACGTCCTTCAATTTTCAGAACTTCCACGCCGGTATCCAGCAGCAGATCCATAAAATCGATCGTGCACAGATCTTTGGGCGACATGATATACTCATTATCAACCACCAGCTCTTCTCCCTCATCATTTGTCACCCGGTAAGCGTGTCGGCAATTTTGTTTACAAGCCCCTCTGTTCGCCGATGAATTATAGGTGTGTAGACTCAAATAACATTTACCGGATACCGCCATACAAAGAGCCCCATGGGCAAATACCTCGATCTGAACCGGCTTACCGGAAGGGCCCGTTATATGTCTTTCCTTAACGCCTTCCACGATCTTCTTCATTTGCCCCAGGCTGAGCTCCCTCGCAAGGACCATGACATCCGCAAAGTGGCTGTAAAATTCCACCATCTCAATATTTGAAATATTGGCTTGAGTCGATATATGCACTTCCACTCCCTGTTTTGCCGCATACGAAATGGCAGCCTGATCTGCTGCTATGATGGCGGTAATTCCATGTTCTTTCACTGCATCTATAATGCGCTTCATCAATGGCAGGTCGTGATCGTACAGCACGGTATTCAGCGTCAGATAGGTACGTATATTTTCATTTCTTGCCAGTTCAGCGATCTCGGGAAGATCATCCATCGTGAAATTATTACTGGCACGAGCCCGCATATTTAGCTGTTCGATCCCAAAATAAACCGATCCCGCTCCTCCCTGAATGGCCGCTCTCAACGAAGCCCAGTCACCCGCCGGAGCCATGATCTCTGTTTTTCTTTGTAGATCTTTTGTTTCCGGAAGGGTCTCTTTTAATAGTGTACTCATAGGTCAGTGCAAATTCTTGATTCATTCGCGGAATGATGGTCCATTCCATTTAACTGAATTTGCATTTGTTATGTGTACTTAATATGAAGCTGTTGAGATGAGGCTACATTACCTGATCCGGAAAACAGGATGTATATCAGCTGTTACTTTTGATCTCTGTAATAAGTGCATCATATCCTGCCTGATGCATTTCCTTTTGAATGTTCTTTTGAGTTTTTTCAGAATCACACAGGGCGATCATAGCTCCACCGCCACCGCCACCGGTCAGTTTGGCACCCAGTGCTCCATTCTGTCGGGCAATCTCAACCAGTTCTTCTACCTCAGGACAGGAAACCCCTAAAATATTCAGGAAACCATGATTCATGTTCATGATCATACCAAGTTCATCAAGCTCACGCAATTCAATAGCTGCTTTGGATGCAATGGCCAGCTCATCCATTTGATTGAATATCTGCTTATACCATTTAGGATATTTCTCAGCCTGCTCACGCACCTGCTTCACCATCTTGGAGGTCATGCTTTCAACCCCACTCAATCCGATCACAATTGGAATAGATTCGTTTAAAGTGATGGTCTGCATATCAGGTGGAGTACCTTTTTGAAAGGCGATCAGGTTACCATAGGTCGATACGGTATTATCGATACCAGAAGCTCCGCCGTGCACAATATCCTCAGACTCAAAAGACAATCTTCTTACATCGTCATCACCCAGACCAAGCTCAAAGTGTTTACTCAAGGCGCGAATGATCGCTACGGCCAAAGCAGCAGATCCTCCCATACCCATTGCTCTTGGTACTTCTGGAAATACTTCGATATTCATGCCTTTATCCCTCAGATCAAGGTGATCAAGGATCATTTCAAGGGACTTGTAAATGGAGTATTTGTGATCGGCTCCGAATTCTATGGTCTGCTCAACTCCCCATCTTGGGATCAGTAGCCTGACTCCTTTATCATGATCCCAGACCTTTGCTTTCATCTTCAGTGTGATGGGGGCAGCAACTGCATGAGTGCCATGGACCACGGAGTGCTCGCCTGTCAAAATGATCTTGCCGTAACCAAACGAGATGTCCCCATCTTTATCCAAAGTGGGAGCCGAAATGGTTCCGATCTTCTTTTCTTTTTGAAGGTCTTCTATGATCTCTTTGGCTTTCCAGACTTTTATCTCGCCACTTTCCACCAATCGTTCAAGAACTTCCTCAAATAGCTCTGCCGGAGCGCCGGCTGTACTTGCCACACTGCGCGCATGCAGGGTCATATGTCCACGCTGAATACCTTCAGTTCCAAGTGAACGCAGAGCCGAAAAGTTTTGGGCCAACCCAACCGCTCCCATTACTTCAGCCAGCTCGGTAGCCGACTCGATCCCAAGGATCCGATGAGCAATGCCCACCGCTTTATTGGATTTGAGTGATCCGCCAACAGTTCCAACTTTCAAAGGAATATCGATGGTACCCACCAGATCACCCTGTTCATTTTTGAACCAGTTGGTCAGTGAGGTATATCGTCCGCTTCTTGAGGCATAGGCATGAGCGGCGGCTTCAATGGCCCGCCAATCGTTACCGGTAGCAATGGCGAGCGGATCTATGCCATTCATGATCCCTTTGTTGTGGGTTGAGGCCCGGTATGGGTCGATGGCGGCAAACTCAGCTGCCCGAATGATCCCATCCCTAACCTCCTTTCCGGAAGAATCGTTAAAATCCAGATACTTTGTCGGGATCACACATTTTGCCCGAACCATAGCCCGGTCCGTCAGATTTGATAAAATCCTCAGATATACCTTTGAGCCTGACATCTTTTCGATGAGTGGAGCTACACCTTCACACATACTGTTTACCAGATTGGCTCCCATTGCATCCCTTGTATCAACCAGTAGATGCACAACCACCATACTTCCCGGATGCCGATCCTGCTGATGGATCATCACTTCAAGGTCTATGGCACCACCACCACGTTTAATCATGTTAGGATGCAGGCTGTTTGCCAGGTTCAGGATCTCTTGCTTTTCCTGCAGAATGGTATGCCGGACTTTCATTGGATGCCGAACATCCACCAGCTGTATCTGACCGATCAGTATCGGGTCATCAGATTCAACCTCAAAACCACCGGCATTACGCACTACCTTGGCCGCAGAACTGACTGCTGCCAAAATGGATGGTTCTTCCACTACCATTGGCACGATGTAGGGCTTTTCATTGATCAGGAAATTCAGTCCCAATCCCATGGGCAGGCCAAACACACCGATCACGTTCTCGATCATCTTGTCGGCATCATCCTGCGAAAGCAGATGCATTTGTTCGCGAAGGGCAACGTAGTCTTCCTGATTTAAGATCTCCTTTTCACGGAGAATATCCAGCCGGTTCTCTACACTATACTTATAAAACTTGGGGATACGGGATTTATCGTTGTTACTCATCAAAAATCAATTTACACATACGGTTCATACATCAAGCAATGACTTGCAGGATACAGATCAAAAACTCATACAGGATTAGTTATCCAATTTCTTTGCGGGCAGAGATCTGAACGCCTCTGGGTTGAACCTCAAGATTCATCAGGTCAAACATGCTGTCTTTGGTGGCACACCTGATCTTTTCAATACAATCAGGGTTATTGCAG
>JAASTO010000177.1 GCA_021767245.1 Balneolaceae bacterium | reverse complement strand
TCATCCGGCGCTCCATCCACAAAATCAAAAGTATTCTTCAGATCAACTGTGAAGTATTCACTTCCCAGTGTCCAATGGATCTTATCGCTTTCGGCTGACCAATGCATATGATAACCGGCTTCAGAAGAGATCTGTTTTACAGGAATAGCTTTTGTGTTTGGGTTGATCTCGATCGTTTTTCCGGTTTTTGGGATCGGGGCGAGATATACTTTATGAAGGTTTGAGAAAGCCATCCATTTGCCATCAGGGCTTGGAGAAAATTCGTGTCCGTAACTGGAGGTGAAAATGGTTTTCTCATCATTTCCGAATAGGTCAACACTTTTGTAAGCTTTGTTTATGGAACCAAATATGTATCCTCCGGTTTGATACCAAATGCGTTTTCCGTCGGGACTGAATCTCGGTTTGGCGCCTTCTTCCGTTATCATCGTTTCTGAGCCACCTTTAGCAGGCATAGTATAAATACCCGGGTTCAAAGTATGAGTAAAGCCAAGCTGCCCATTTCCACTCTCTTTTCTGAAAATGATCGTTTTTCCATCAGGGCTGAATTCAGGTTCCCTGTAAATACCTTTTTCAGAAGTCAATTTTGTAGGTGTTGCAGGTTCCGGGCTGGGATTTAATTCTACCATATTGATGGCTCCCATGTCTTCATCATTCCATGAAACATAAATAACCGATTTACCATCTGCTGAAAAGCTTGGGTCAAACTCGAAATCGCCGGAGTTGGTGATTCGTTTTGGAGTACCATCAGGTAGCATCTTACTCCAAAGTTTTCCGGCTGCACTCCAAACCAGGGTTCGTCCATCGGGGGAAGTTCTAAGTTGTCTGATCGCTTTGACCTTGAATTTATCAGGGGCTACATCCTGTTTAAAGCGTACAGCTTGTGCAATAGTATGGGATGATTCAGCTTGAAACGGGATGATCTCAGAATCACCGGTTTCAGTATCAATTTTATTGATCTTACCGTTGGCCCAGATAATGATATGTCGGTTATCAGGCAGCCAGTTAAAGTTAACATTGGGGCCGAAAATTGCCCATGCTTCTTGCATATCTTTACTTAGGTTTTGGAAAACAGGCCATTCTCTTCCGGTATCGAGATCTCTCAAAAACAAGACTGTTTTAGTGCGTACGCGGCGTACAAATGCCAGTGTTTCTCCATCCGGTGAGATCTGAGGCCGGATCGCTCCACCATTTCCGCCGGTTACGGTTTCAATATCACCATCATCCCGATCATAGCGTCGGATCACATAGATCTGACTGTTGGGGTCTTTATTGTATTGAAAATATCCGCCCGGGTATACGGCCTGACTGTAATACACATAACGCCCGTCCGGAGAAACCCACGGTTCACCTATATCTTGTTGTTCATTCGCTTTTTCTACCAGCTGTACACCGGCACCACCACTTTTATGATACATCCATATCTCACCGGCACCAAGTGAACGGGTAGATGAAAAATGTTTTTTAGCGATGATATATTCACCATCCGGAGTCCAGACGGCATTATTAAGCAATCTGAAATTTTCTTCTGTGATCTGCTTTGGATTACCTCCATCGGTATCCATAACCCATATGTTATCACCCCCACCTGCATCACTGGTAAACAGGATCTGAGATCCGTCAGGGCTGAACCGAGGCTGGATCTCGTAAGCGTGACCGCCTCTGAGCAATGTGGCCTCTCCACCCTCAATAGGCAACAGATAAATATCTCCCAAGAGATCAAAAACGATCTGAGACCCATCGGGGCTTACATCGAGGTTCATCCATGTGCCTTCATCGGTCGTAAAAGTAAGGTCACTTGTTTCGCCCAGGTCAGGGTTTGTCACATCCCATGCATCCTGCGCAAAAAGGCCGGAATAAGAGAGTATTAGTGTGAGAAGAAAAGCGTAAAATTTCATAACGGAGTATTAGTTTGATTTTGATAGAGTATAATAAAATCTACCCACAGGTAAGCCTATGATTTAGATTTAAACTTTTTGATAAAGTTTTTGGTGAAATCAGATAGTACCAATCGTCCACTGATCTCCGCCCGTTGTTCCAGAAGCAGATCCCAGTCTTCGGTGCCTTTCCAAAGCACGGCTTTTAAGTCTCTCATGGCTTCAGGACTACTTTTTGCGAGTTGTCCGGCCAGTTCCGAAACGGCGTTGTCTAATTCTTCAGTAGTTTTAAACACCTTGTTGAACAGGCCTTTTACTTTAGCAAATTCTGAGTCATACCAATTGGTGGCATCCACGGCCATGGCAGAAAAGGCGCTGGTTCCCACTTTGCGTTCTACAGCAGGACCAACCACAAAGGGTCCGATACCTAAGGCGAGCTCGCTCAGTTTCACAGAGGCACTTTGGTGGGCAAAGGTGTAATCTCCGGCTGAGGCAATGCCAACTCCGCCACCCACGGTTTTACCATGAACGCGAACAATGATCAATTTCGGACAGGTTCGCATCGCATTTAACACCAGGGCAAATCCCATGAAAAATTCCTTGCCCGTATCGTAATCTTCAATGGCAATAAGTTCATCAAAAGAAGCCCCTGCACAAAAAGCACCATCGCCCCGGCTTTTGATGATTACCACTCTGATTTCATCATTCTCACCGGCTTCCGTGATCGTTTTCGCTAATTTTCGGAGGATAGCCCCGGGAAGAGAATTTCCTTTGGGGTGATAGAACTCGATGGTTCCAATATTGTTTATGATGGTTAAGTTTACTGCTCCGTTTTGTTCTGACATTTGTACTTGGTAGTTGATATTTAAGTTTTAAATAAAAGAACTCAGAAATCAGGATTCTGAATTCAGAATGGCTTTGTAGTAGCCATCAAGTAGGCGACTTACTTCTTCCAATAAAGTATTTAGGTAATCTGAAATTCCATAGTTCAAGTCTTTAGCAAGAATTATATAATATCTGCATTCCTCCAAAGACCCATGCGAGATGTTTAAAAATCTCATAGTATCTTTTGGTCCTCGCTTCTTAAATCCCTCAGCAATATTAGCAGGAATGGAAACCGCTGCTCTTCTAAATTGTGAGCTCAATCCATAAAGCTCATATTTTGGAAATTGCTTAGTGTATTTATAGGTCTCTAACACAAATTGATGTGCTTTTTGCCATACAATTAAATCGCGAAAAGTTTTTGCTGGTTTTCTCATTGTTTTATCTATTTCATTCTGATTACTGAATTCTGACTCCTGAATTCTTTAACAGTATGAGCAATGAAATCAGAAAACCTTACAAACTTTTGTCATAAAGTGCAGGGTTCGCAAGGTTCCTGGCGCACTTTGCGGAATCTTAGCGTTCTTTGCGGTTAAATTATTTCTCGTCTATCGGTAATTTGTTTTTTCGTTTCATCAGCGTCAAGATGGTATATTCGGCAACCAGAACTTCATTCTGATTGGTGACTTCCACATCCCAATACACCACACCAAATGGGAATGGATCGTCTTTTTTCTGCTGCCGGACGTTTTTCCGTTTCAGGATCAGTTTAGCCTGAATGGTATCGCCGGGAAAGACCGGGGCAACGAATCGGAGGTTCTCCAATCCGTAATTAAGCATCACCGGGCCTTCATCCGGATCAACAAATAATCCTGCCGTAGCTGAAAGCACGAAATACCCATGAGCAACGATCTTTCCGAAAAGGGACCGAGCCGCAGCTTCTGGATCAGTATGTGCGTAGAAATGATCTCCGCTAAGCTCAGCAAATTCTTCCACATCCTGATCTGTAACCGTACGTTTTTCAGTAGTGAAGGCTTCTCCAATTTCGAGCTCTTCAAAATATTTCTGGAAGGGGTGTTTATCGGATTCACGTGTTTCTGCTCCTTTGATGTGCTGTTTTACAATATTCCGCAAGGTCGTAGGAGAGCCCTGTAACGCAATTCTTTGCATATTGTGTAGAACCGAACGGGCACCTCCCAATTCTTCACCCCCACCGGCATGACCGGGTCCGCCGTGAACAAGTGAGGCGATCGGAGAACCATGCCCGGTAGATTCGCCGGCTGAATTCCTATTTATCACCATAAATCGGCCATGGTAAGGAGCGCACCCCATAGTTACTGTATGTGCGATCTCGTCATCAGCGGTGAACAGAGATCCCACCAAAGAACCATTCGCTTTGTTGGCAATTTCGATGGCTTCCTGTGTGTTTTTGTATGGCATTATAGTGGTCATAGGGCCAAACGCTTCCAGGCGGTGAACGGCGTCAACCTGCATCGGCTGGTGACATACAAGCACCCTCGGGTTCGTAAAAGCATTTTTTTGATCACCATCTGCCATATACACTGTGTCGGTGATCTCGGATAATTCCTGAAGTTGTTCTTCAAATCGTTCAGCTTGAAGGGAACTTGCCAACGGTCCCATTCGTGTTTCTTTTTGAGCCGGATCACCAATGGTGGTTTTCTCCAGCCGGGCTTTTAAGGCCTCAACAACCTCATCTTCTAAATGCTCCGGAACGATGGTTCTTCGTATAGCCGTACATTTTTGCCCGGTTTTTACGGTCATTTCACGCGCCACTTCCTTAATAAAGAGATCAAACTCTTCCATATCCGGCGTTACATCTTCCCCAAGAATAGAACAGTTCAGCGAATCGGCTTCCAGATTGAATTGGACACTATTCGCAATAATGTTTGGGTGTGATTTCAATTTCTTTCCGGTCAGGGCTGAACCGGTGAAAGCCACCGAATCTTGGCTGATAAGGTGATCCAAAAGATCCCCAGGCTTATCAGCGGCGATGTACTGGACCGAACCTTCCGGAAGAATCCCTGATTCTATGATATCCTTAAAAACCTCCCAGGAAAGATAAGAGCCTGTAGGAGCAGGCTTCACAATAACCGGCATACCTGAAATGATTGCGGGGGCCATTTTCTCCAGCATCCCCCAGATCGGAAAGTTGAAGGCATTGATATGAACAGCGACCCCATGTTTAGGAACACAGATATGCTGCCCCATGAAAGACCCCTTGCGGGAAAGTCGCTCGGTATCGCCTTCCACATGCCAGGGCAGGTCCGACAAATAACGGCGTGATTTACTGGAAATCCCAAAAGCCGTGATGATCCCACCTTCTATATCGATCCAGGAATCAGCTCGTGTGGCCCCGGTGTGCGTGGAGATCTCATAGTATTTTTCCTTACGTTCCATCAAATACTGTCCAAGGAACTTGATCTTGAATGCTCGCTCGTGGATGGTCAGCTCGCGAAGTTTAGGTCCACCAATTTCTCTTGCATATTCCAGCACAGATTTATAGTCCATATCAGCCTCAATCATTTGAGCGATCGGCTCATTGGTAACTGCGCTGATGAGGTCTGTTTCGGTGCCTTTGGTTAACCACTTTCCTTTGATGTAGCTTTGTACTTTAATCATAGAGTCAATTTTATAAATGTAT
>JAASTO010000176.1 GCA_021767245.1 Balneolaceae bacterium | reverse complement strand
TCGGGTTGGGGTCTCCATGCTTTAAAAGGCTTTAGAACGGCCATATAATGTGTGTAATTTTGGTTATCCTTAGAATTATTGAAGGTACATAAAAATGAACTTTATTAAATTTATCACAATCAAATTGTGTAAATAAAACGAGAATAAAATGGATATAAACAACAAGAACTTAAACGAAGAACAGCAGGAGCAACTACTGTTCATGATGCTTATTCAACAACATCAGCAAATTGCCATGATGGGTTTAGGAAAGCTTCAAAACCCGGCTACTCAGGAAATGGAAAAAGATCTTTCCTCCGCTAAATATGCGATCGATACTTTGGGTATGCTTAAGAAATATACTAAAGGAAATCTTTCTGATGAGGCTGCCGGATATCTGGAACAAACGTTGACCACACTGCGCCTGAATTATGCCGACGAGAAGAAGAAAGAAAAGTCTGAGGCCGGAGAAGAGCAACAAAACGGAGAAAGTGAGTAACTCTGACGTTGTACCCATAACAGCGGCAGGAGGGGTTGTTTTCCGATTGAATGAAGAACAGGCCCCGGAGATCCTGATGATCTTCAGGAATGGGGTTTGGGACCTCCCGAAAGGTAAACATGAGGAAGGAGAGACCATAGAAATGTGCGCAGCCCGTGAAGTTTCGGAAGAAGTGGGAAGTGCGATCCCGGCGCTTATAAAAAAGTTAGGGGAGACCTATCATGAATATCCTGATCGGGAAAGTATGATGGGTAAAACAACTCACTGGTATTCTATGATATTTACCCGAAATGAGGATCTGATTCCTCAAACTGAAGAGGGAATTGAGAAAATAGAGTGGATGCCATTCGATAAGGCGGTCACTGTTTCAGGTTATGACAACCTGAAACAGATACTGCAAAAATTTAAGTCATAAAAAAAGGGCGTGATCAAACGATCACACCCTTTTTTTTAAAAACGTTTCTGAGAATTAGTTCTCTAAGCGGAAGTTAATTGAGAGTGCATATTGTACACGAACCGGACGTCCACGCTGCATACCGGGCTCAAACTCAGCCTTTTGTACAGCTTTCAGAGCTTCCTCATCACAGCCACCGCCAATTCCACGAACAACGCGGGCATTTTCAACTTTCCCTTGTTCGTTTACAATAAACTGAACGGTCACACGGCCTTCAATACCGGCACGTCGTGCCATTTCAGGATATTTCACACTTGCCTGAAGCTTGGCCATACCGCCAATAAGCTTAGGCATTTCCTCGACTACCACGAAGAAATCTTCTTCTTCTTCCTCCTCTTCTGGGGGAGGGGGAAGCTCCATAGGTGGAGCATCAAAGTCTAATTCCGCATCAAGGTCGATCATTTCATCTTCTATGATCTCGTCATTTGGAACTTCAACCGGCACCGGTGGTCTGGGTGGTGGGGGGGGAGTTTCAATTTGTTTCGTTTGTACGATCTCTTCCATTTCAACAACTTCCTGCTCATCAAGCTGTATAACCTGAGGCGGTTCGGTCTCAAGCGTAACTTTA
Source organism: Balneolaceae bacterium (assembly GCA_021767245.1). Taxonomy (GTDB): domain Bacteria; phylum Bacteroidota; class Rhodothermia; order Balneolales; family Balneolaceae; genus Gracilimonas. Next base: position 3,921 of record JAASTO010000176.1, on the reverse strand, counting down.
ACAGCAGTAATCATTATAAGCAGAGCAAGAATCAAACCTGCCTCTAAATAGACAGTATATGATCTCTTGAGATCGGCTTTTGGTGATTTTCTTTCGTTTATCATAATTCAGGTACAGAGTTAGTCAGTTTTAATCCGCTAAAAAGAACGGAATTTATTAGATACTGTGCAAGTAATCAGTTGTTAATTTAACTAAATACTCAGGATAATTTAAGTTCCTGTTTGCATTAGGCATCTGTATTTAATCAAACTAATCCCTTTCAAAGTTTAAATCGCATTTTCATGTGGGTTGGGAGAAAACAGTGTAAAGGTCTTTGAAATAATGTATAGAACAATGACAGCGGCTCCGGTGCCTGCAATATCTGCAACAAGGTCTAGCATCTCAGGGTTTCGTCCGGTTGGCAGATAGTGTTGAAGAACCTCTATCAGGATGCCAAAGGCCGCTCCTCCGGTAAAAACGATCATTAGTTTAAAGTTTCCTTTTAAAAACCTGACGATCCCAAAAAAGAAGGTCCAGGCTCCAAACATGACGAAATGTACCACTTTATCCAAACCGTAAAATGATCTTGGTACATTATAATCAGTAGGAAATAGCGTGCCATACAGAATGCCAATGGTAGAAATGATCAACAAGATCAGGTAAAGTTGTACTGAGCGGGTCAGCTTCTTAAGAGGTTTCGTCATTAAATGATATCAATTGGTTCTAATACCCCGGACTGTATCGAGTAAAAGGCTTCTGCTTTTTGTTTGCCGTCTATCAGTGCTTTGAAGCCAGCGATTTCTGCAGAACCGGACAGTTGCCAGAAAGCAGAGGTCTTTCCGGCCAGTACATCACCAAATCCAGCTCTGGAAAAAATTCGGGTGTCATATCCGGTTATATAACTCTTGCCGTTTTCTGTTCCAATAATCCCCGGCATCCCTTTTGATAAGATAGTAATATTTTTTTCAGCTGCTAAAGCTGAAACGGAATTTAATCTCTCCCGGTCATTGGTCAGGTTCTTTTTAACCAGTGAGGCCAATTCACCCGGGTGAGGAGTCAATATCCAGTTTGCTGTTTCAGGTTTCTCCCAGTTTTCCATTTCTGATAATGCAAATAAGGCATCGGCATCTATGACAACATCGCCGGCAAAGTTTTTTAGTAATTCCTGAGTGAACCGAATGGTATCCTTCCGGCGACCTAATCCGGGGCCGATCAATAATTTACCGGGCTTTTCTTTTAATATTTTTTGAACCCCTTCAAGGTGCGATTGCTTGAAAAAAAGTTCATCCCGCTCTCCAACCGGTTTTTTGATGATCTGCTCCAGCTGTTTCTCGTAAATTTCCAGCAATCCTTTTGGAGTGATGAGAACCACGGCCCCCAATCCGGTTGACCATGCGCTACGAGCTGCTAAAATTCCGGCGCCGGTCAATCCTTCTGATCCGGCAATGATGTAAAGTACCCCTTCATCGTACTTATGGTTTCTTTTTTTGGGTGTAGGGGTATTTGCTTCTACCCAACTTTCATCTATCAGGTAAGCCGTCGGGTTTTTGTATTTATTTGGAAAGGAAAGTTCGCACAGTATAACTTCGCCCGCAATGTCGAATCCTTCGTTCAGGTAAAACCCGGTTTTAAGGGCTCCAAAACTAAAGGTGAAATCAGCCTGCACAGCCGTTCCCATGATCTTACCCGAATCAGCATTTAGTCCGGTTGGGATATCCAGAGAAAATACGAGAGATTCCTGGTTGTTGATCCATTCAATAGCATCAGAATACGGAGCTTGAACCTCTGCATTTAATCCGGTTCCTAACATACCATCTACTACAAAATCATATTCTTTTGGGTTGAAGTTTTTCCAATCCAGTATCTCAATTTCTGAATCCAGTTTTTTGAGGAGACGGTAATTTTTATCAGCATCCGGACTCAAGTCAACGGTTCCCGATATAAAACACACGGTGATGTTATAATCTTGTTGGGAAAGCAGTCGGGCTATTACCAATGCATCTCCGCCGTTATTTCCTTTACCACAGAAGAATATGCCGTGCGACTCAGAGGCAGTCTCTGACATAATAAAATCCGCAGCCCGGGTTCCGGCAATTTCCATCAATGTAAACCCATCGATCCCAAATTCAGAAATAGTCTTCTCATCCATGAACCGGGATTGTTCAGCTGAACAGAGGTAGTATTGATGTGGGATCTTTAGCATATATATTGATTCATTTCCTCTATAAGTGTAATCCCGAGTGGTTTATTATATGAACTGTGATGTAGTGCAGAACACGCGGGATCTCAAATCATAAAACAATATGTAATGTATTTTGAGATCCTTCGCGTTAGACAGTTGAACCCAAGTATATTTAATATGCGCTCAGGATGACAACGGAATATGGTGAATCTAAGTTGAAAAAATTAATTAATACGACCGAGCAAACAGCACTTTCTGCTTCGATGGTTTGCCGGTGACCATACATTCGCCTTCTTCGCCTTCCTCTAACGGAATCAGGCGAATGGTGGCTTTGGTTTCTTCTTTGATCTTTTCTTCCGTTTCAGGTGTACCATCCCAATGCGCCCAGATGAAACCGCCTTTGTCTTCGATCACCTTCTGGAATTCCTCGTAGGAATCTACTTCAGAGGTCATCTCTTCGCGACGGTTTTTGGCTTTTTCGAACAACTCATCCTGAATGTCACCCAGTAATTTTTTGACGCGTGAACCGAGTCCTTCGCGGTTTTCGATGTTCTTGGACTTAAGATCACGACGGGCCAATTCTACATTGTTATTCTCCAGATCACGGGGACCCACTGCAATTCTCAATGGAATTCCGGCCGCTTCATGCTCGGCAAATTTGTAGCCGGGATTATAGTTGTCGCGATCATCCACTTTGATGCGGATGCCGAGCTCTTTCAGTTCATTGTAAATACCATCGGCGTATTCGAGTACGGCTTCTCGCTGCTCATCGCTTCTGTAAATAGGTACGACGACAACCTGAGTTGGAGCTAATTTCGGAGGTAAAACCAATCCCTGATCATCCGAATGCGTCATAATCAAACCACCAATGAGACGAGTTGATACACCCCAGCTGGTAGCCCAAACGAGTTTGTGTTCGCCGTCTTTATCCTGGAATTTTACATCAAAAGCCTTGGCAAAATTTTGTCCAAGAAAATGGGAGGTTCCGGCTTGAAGAGCTTTCCCATCCTGCATCAACGCTTCGATACAGTAGGTATCTTCGGCTCCGGCAAAACGCTCACTTTCGGTCTTCACTCCAGTCAGAACCGGCATCGCCATCCATTCTTCGGCAAAGGTTTTATACACTTCAAGCATCTGCAGGGTTTCGTCGACAGCTTCTTCTTTAGTAGCGTGAGCCGTGTGACCTTCCTGCCATAGAAATTCCATGGTCCTGAGGAACAGTCGGGTTCGCATTTCCCAGCGTACCACATTGGCCCATTGGTTTACTAAAATTGGAAGATCACGATATGATTGGATCCAGTTGCGATAAGTATCCCAAATGATGGTTTCAGAAGTTGGACGAACAATAAGTTCTTCTTCCAGTTTCGATTCCGGGTCTACTTCCACACCGCCGTCCACACTTTTAAGTCGGCTGTGGGTCACCACGGCACATTCCTTAGCAAAACCTTCTACATGCTGTGCTTCTTTTGAGAGGAATGACTTGGGAATAAACAGCGGGAAGTACGCATTTTCATGGCCGGTATCTTTGAACATCTGATCTAATGCGTTGCGCATATTTTCCCAAAGCGCCATTCCATTCGGTCGGATAACCATGCTGCCACGAACCGGAGAGTGTTCAGCCAGTTTCGCTTCGCGAACAACGTCGAGATACCATTGTGAATAGTCTTTGTCTTGTGATGTAATGTTTTTAGCCATGAACCTGTTTTAGTTTAATTTTTTTGAACCATGGAAGTTAAGAAACTTAGCGTAGAGATTAAGGA
>JAASTO010000175.1 GCA_021767245.1 Balneolaceae bacterium | reverse complement strand
TGCAAGATAGTTTTTAGCACCGACACTTGTAGAATCATAAAGCAGTGCAGGCTTTCCAAAACTTGGAGCCTCAGCCAGCCTCACATTTCGTGCTATAACCGATTTAAACACCCGGTCGTCAAAATAACGCTTTACCTCATCTGCCACTTGATTCGAGAGTCGTGTACGCGTGTCATACATGGTCAAAAGAACACCTTCAATATCCAGTTCCGGATTCAGGTGTTGCCGAACAATCTTGATCGTGTTCAGAAGCTGCCCTAAACCTTCGAGGGCAAAATACTCACATTGCACCGGTATAACGATGGAATCGGATGCTGTTAATGCATTTATGGTGAGAAGCCCTAATGAAGGCGGACAATCAATGATCACAAAATCGTACTTCTCACGGGCTTCTTCGATCGCACGCTTCAGAATATTTTCTCTCTGATCCCTGTCTATCATCTCGATCTCTGCCCCAACAAGGTTGATGTGAGATGGCACCAGATCCAGAAAATCCAATTCAGTCTGACGAATAGTCTCGTCGATCTCAGAACTTCCGATCATGACTTCATAAACGGAGTTCGTCACTGTTTTGGTATCAATTCCTAAACCGCTCGTTGTGTTACTTTGGGGGTCAATGTCTATAACAAGCGTTGGATGTTCCACAGCCGCCAGACTGGCAGCCAGGTTAATTGCCGTAGTTGTCTTTCCTACTCCACCTTTTTGATTGGCAATTGAAATTACTTTTCCCATTAAATCCTGCTTTATGCTTGTAATAGTTTTATGATAAATTCTAATATAAAGCGAGGTCTACTGCCATACAAAAATACTTATTCACATTTAAAGGCGAAGTTTTCCACATTATTTGACTAAAGCAATGTGTAACAGTCGTTTAATTAGAAGAGCCGGTAAGTAATATCCTGTTAGATGGACTGGTATTCCCCATGGGTTCACTAACAAGCTGTAGCCTATCGTAGCTTTTCAATAGATCCGGATGAATAGTTGTTTCTGAGTTTTGAGGAGCCTCACCCGCGTATCTCAATATGTCATTTCGGTCAACCCATGGCTCAATAGTTTGACTACTCGACGCGTTAGTTACCGGGTTTTCGGTTGGCATTGAGCTGTAATAAATAAACCCACCCGTCAAAGAAGCTAATAATATTGCCGCAGCTGCAGCTTTTATAAATAAATTATTGAAGCTGAATCCGGCATTTTTTTGAGCAGCTTTTGCAGCTTCTTCAGAAAGGTTATCAATGATATGTTTGGGAGGGTTGAGATCTGGAAGCGCTGAGAGCCTTCTTTTTGTAGCTCTCAGGCTTTCAACTTCTATCAAAAGATCTTCATCTTCCCGCATTTGTTTTTCGAATTCCAGTTCTTCTGAAGGATCCATTTCCTTCATCAGATACCGAATAGCTTTATGATCATCCGTGTTGTGCATGTTTTTCTTTTTCTCTTTCTTCCTCGAAATATTTTCTCAGATTAATGAGTGCGTATCTCATGCGCCCCAGGGCTGTGTTAATGGATACACCGGTTAACTCAGCGATCTCTTTAAAAGGCATTTCATAGTAATGTCTTAAGAGTACCACAGAACGCTGCTCCTCTGGAAGCTTGGCAATATGCTTCATGAGACTTGAACGGGTTTCGTCTTCAACCAGCTGTTCGTCTGCATCCACAATACTTTCATCTTCCATCCGATCAAAATAATCGGTTGAGGAGTCTTCATCACTCCATCCACTAACGTCGATATATCGTTTTTGTTTTCTTAAATAATCGATTGTTGCATTATGGGCTATTCTCATTACCCACGCGATCCATTTCCCCTGCTCATTATAGGTATCATCCATTTTAGTGATGACCTTGGTAAAGGTGGTCTGAAACAGATCGTTAGCAATTTCAGGGTTCATCACCATACTGTAAATGTATGAATAGATCTTTTGCTGGTGACGATTCATGAGCTCGTTGAATGCAGATTCATCTCCATTCTTTCTAAAATACTTTACAAGCTCACGGTCTTTAAGACCCTTATAATCCGGTTTGTCTACGTGTCTTTTAATTAATTTCATAATAGTCACCCTTAATTTGGGATTTTGCTCTTAACATGTCAAACAATATTGAGGATTAAATGTTTCAATATGTTTTGTCAGAACGTAATGAGCGTTAAAGCTGAATGAACAACCTCATCGGCTACGTCCATTTTAACACACACAACACCTTTTACAAATAACATGTTAATGTGAGCCTTTTCCCAACAGAGCATCTACGTTTGATCGTGAAAATAATTGTACACTTTTTTACCTAATTTTTCCCCAACCACCAATTGAATTTCGGGCAGACTCTTTTCCTTGATCTTTTTTACTGATCCCAATTCGGTCAATAGTTTTTGAGCTGTTTTCTCACCAACACCGTTAATATCCAATAATTCTGTTTTCACGGTACGTTTAGCCCTTTTTTGACGATGAAAAGTGATCGCAAACCTGTGAGCCTCATCTCTTGCATGTTGTAATAATTTCAAGGCGGTTGATTTTTTAGGGATCATGATAGGATCCTTCATCCCGGGGAGAAACACTTCTTCCAATCGCTTGGCCAGTCCTATGATCTCGCATTCCCCATAAAAATCTATTTCCTTCAGGGCATCCACGGCTGAACTCAATTGCCCCTTTCCGCCATCCACAATAATAAGGTCCGGGATCTGCAATCCATCTTTCTTAACCCGTGAGTAACGTCGGCTAAGGATCTCTTTCATAGAGGCGAAGTCGTCAGGGCCTTCCACCGTTTTTATGTTGAACCGTTTGTACTCACTTTTTCTGGGTTTGGCATCCACAAAACAGACCATAGATGCTACCGGGTCGGTTCCCTGCAGGTTGGAGTTATCAAAGCACTCGATCCTTCGGGGAAGGCGATCCAACTTCAGGTGTTCCTTTAATTCTTTAATTGCATGTGGTATTCGATCCCGTTCTGCCTTGGCCTTTTCAAGAGCCCGTTCATTCAGGTGCAGTTTCGCATTGGACTGTGCCATCTTGATGAGCTGCTTCTTTTCACCGATCTGTGGCACATTAACCGGAACGATCTTCCCCCTTTCTTGCTGAAGATACTGCTCCAAAGGCTCCGTTTCAGGAAGTTCATGGCTTAGATACACCTCATCCGGAATGGCGGCCATATACTGCCCTGTATAATAATCCTCAACAAATGATTGAAGCATCTCTCCCATTTCCAACCCATCAATATTTTTCAGGAACCGGTGGAATTTACCGATCATCTTTCCTTCCCGAATCTTGAACAATACTCCACATGCCTCTCCGATCTCCTCATCTTTTCGGATAGCAAACACATCGCGGTCCACTTTCTTGGAGACCACCATCTTCATCTTTTGACTGTAGTGCTGTACAGCTTCAAGGCTGTCTCTGAGTTGAGCGGCCTCCTCAAAAGCCAGGGAATCTGACGCGATCTGCATCTCTTCTTTTAGCTCACGGATCAACTGGTCGGTCTGCCCATTCAGCATTCTTTCCACTTTTTTTATCGTGGCCTGATAGACTTCATCGTCCCAGTCTCCGGAACAGTTTTCCAGATAATCATCAAAACAAGAATGCCAATTAGGTACACTTTTGGTCTTATCTATATTCTTTTGAGAAACAGCACAGGTACACAGTCCAAATGCTTTTCTGATGGTTTCAAGCATGCGCTTCATAGCTCCTACATTATCGTAAGGACCAAAATATTTGCTACCATCCTTCACTACCGTTCGGGTTGGGTAAACGCGTGGTTTGGTTTCGTCGGTGATGCAGATGTATGGATAGGACTTATCATCCCGATACATAATATTGTACCGGGGTTGATACTGTTTGATAAGATTATTTTCAAGTATGAGCGCTTCAGCCTCTGAGTCAGTCACAAATATTTCAAGGTCATCAATTTTGGAGACCATGGTTTTTATGCGTCCATCCTGAGGGCGTGAATCCTGAAAATATGAACGTACCCGATTTCTCAGACGCTTTGCCTTACCTACATACAACACCGAATCGTTGGCATCTTTGTAGATATATACCCCCGGTGAGGTAGGTAAATTGGCGACTTTTTCGGAGAGTTTGACTTGTCCTTCGTTACTCATGGGGTGAAGATAAAAGATTTTTGGTCAGGGATGCATGAGATGAAACGTTTTTCTTTGGCTACTTATCAAATCAAAACAGTTTAAAGGAAAGCGTAGCAAATAAAGCTTGTTACGAACCGCCGGTTCATAATGCATAGAGGAATCACCGGTTCAGGCAGATATACAAACAACGAGTTAAGAAGTTTTTCTAACAAATTCTGCTATTATTGGTTTTTAGAATACCTAATTTTGAGTCTATGAATACAACTCAGACCTCTCCCAACATTCCTATAATTTACGAAGACAATCATTTGCTAGTGATCGATAAACCGGCAGGTGTGCTTTCACAAGAAGACCATACCGGTGATCCGGATGTACTGAACCTTTGTAAAGCTTACATCAAGAAAAAATATAACAAACCGGGTAATGTGTACCTGGGATTGGTCCATAGATTAGATCGTCCGGTTAGCGGGGTCATGGTGTTGGCTAAAACTTCCAAAGCCGCATCAAGACTCTCCTATCAGATCCGAAAGCGAACTATCAACAAGACTTACTGGGCATTGGTTGAGGGTCAAACTCCTGTTTTTGGGGAATGGGTTCATTTTATAGAGAAAGACAATCACTTAAACACGGTTAAGGCCTTTAAATCCCCAAAAAGAAATGCCAAGGAATCGAGACTGAAGTTTATCACGGTTAAAACCAACGATAATTTTAGCATCATAGAAGTGGACCTAATCACCGGAAGGCCTCATCAAATTCGGGTTCAGTTTGCCAAAGAGGGTTATCCACTTTGGGGAGATCATAAATATGGCAACCCACAATCTGCCCGGGGCAAGGACATAGCCTTACGAGCCGTTAAGCTGGAGCTGGAACACCCTACCACAAAAGAATTGATGATCCTCAAGGCTCCAAAACCCACCGGTCAGCCCTGGAATATGTTTGAGTATTGATGCCTTAAAATGCAACCTTGAATGAAGTTCCGGTCGCATCCTTGATGTTTTTGAGAGTCAGCTGAATATGGGTGCCATGATCTGACTCAATACTGACATCAGCTTTCAATTGTTTAGAATAGGACATAACGATCGTAGTACCCAAGGTTGGACTTTCCTCAAATTTAAAATTCTCCGGCAGCCCGACTCCATCATCTTTGACGCTGACTTTTATGGTTCCATCCTCTTCTTTGACGCCTACCATGATGCGCCCCTCAGTTCTGCCTTCAAATGCAAACGTGTAGGCATTTGAAACAAGTTCATTAATGATCAAAGCCAATGGAACAGCCTGATTCAGATTCATATAAAGAGGCTCTGAATCAAGTATAAGATCAATATCTTTATCAGGATCAGCCACTGTTTGTCTCAATTCTTTGAGCATAAGCTCCAG
>JAASTO010000174.1 GCA_021767245.1 Balneolaceae bacterium | reverse complement strand
TCGCTATTGAAACTCAGGTACCTAAATCCCGCAGAAACCTCGAATGCGCCGGGCAACGTTTTAAATAACTCCGCACCTGACCTGAACTCCGGAAACAAAGAACTGGAAGAATAACCGGCACTGACATACCCATACCAACCCTCAGCGATAGATGGATAGAAATCAAGTTCAGCCTGTAATCCATCCGTGGAAAATCTGCGCTGATAATTGACGCGTCCGATCACTGAACCAAAACCTGTACGCCTAGAAAGCTGAACGTAGGCTTTATGTATATCGTCGAATACATCCTCAAATGTATCGTAGGTGTATGCGGTGGTAAGGGTATAATTCTGTCCTGAGGTTTTGATGCTTTCCCTCAACTGTAACGCTTCTTCATTTATTTTATCGATCTGCTCCAGTTGATTCAGGACCTGCAGTGCCTCTTTATCCTTACCGGCCGAATTTAGAGTTTCAGCTCTCTTCAATAGTACATCCGCATCAACGGCGTGATATCTCACTGCCTGCTTCGAGTAATCCAGCATGGCCTTTTCATTTCCCGCCCAGCGTTCGTTATCGATGGCTGCAAAGAGGGCGTCTTTATAATCGGGCCTGCGTTCGAGTACGTAATTCAGTTCCTCACGGGCGTTATCGTAACTGCCATCCCAGGCGTAGGTGCGGGCGATCAGAATCCTGACGTCGTGATAATCGGGTGATATTTCCAGAATGGCATAGGCCAATTCCCTTGCTTCCTCCCTTTGGCCATCGAAAGCGAGTTCCCGGGCTTCCAAAAAGGCTTTATCAACATTTTCAACGGTTTGAGCTGAAAGGGTTTGGAGTGAAAAGATCATCAGTAAACCCGTTAACCACCCAACCAATAAACAGGTCCGTTTTGAAATTGCACTTACAATACATGTTTTGGGATGTGTTTTCATGATCAACATTACCTCTGATTTCATCAAATTCCAAGTTCCGCCCTGACGATGGAATACACATCAGGGATCACTCCGTTATCTATCAATACGTGCAGGATGAGTGCTATAACAATGACCGTTACACCATACACAACCAGCCAATATTTTAATGAACCGAAAAAGTTGGATACAGAATCCTTCAGTTTTTTGATTCCTTCTGTCACATTACTGTTTGAGGACAGGCCGGTTCGGGTCATCACTCCCCACGCCTTATCTCCTTTAATAAAATCGATCAGTCCTTTGAATCTCCACCAGGTGTGAATTTGTCTGTATCCGATATTCTCCAGAAAGGCGTAGAGAGTCAGGGTGGCGATATTCCCAAGGGTTGGATATCGGCGGAAGGACAGTTCCTCACAAAGGACAGAGGTAACGGAAAGCACCATACCCAGGAATACGGACACCGTTAAAAACAGAAGTACAAACGTGGAGTTGAATCCACCCAAAAGCAGAACAATCAGAAAATACCCAAAACCAAACAGTTCAATTACGGGGCCCAGCATCTCAATAAAAAAGAAGAACGGCATGGCCAGCATACCCAGTCGACCATATTTTGGATTGAACAGCATCTTCTTGTGGCGCATCATAGTATCCGCCAGTCCCCGCTGCCAGCGATTTCTTTGCCTCCCCAAAACTGACCAACTATCCGGTACTTCTGTCCAGCACACCGGTTCAGGTAAAAATCGCACTCTGTATGGTTCCCCTTTATCCTTGAAATGTCGATGCAGCCTTACCACCAATTCCATATCCTCACCCACCGTGTCATGCAGGTACCCACCCACTTCAACCACAGCCTTCTTATCGAACACCCCAAAGGCTCCGGAAATGATCAAAAGGCTATCAAGGTAATCCCAGCCAACCCTGCCAAATAAAAATGAACGGAGATACTCCACCGTTTGGATGCGACCCAGAAAGCTCTTCGGCAGATCTACTTTTTTGACAATGTTATCCTCGATGGTACAGCCATTCGCGATCCTTACGATCCCTCCTACAGCCACTACATTTTCTTCTTCCATGAAGGCTTTAAGCAATTTCAGAAGTACATCCGGTTCCAGGATGGAATCAGCATCAATGGAACATACCAGATCTTTTGAGGCTACATTGATCCCCGCATTCAGGGCATCCGCCTTTCTGCCATTTTCTTTATCTACCACCTTCAATTCCGGGTAGATCGAAGACCTGTAAACTTTCTTGATGGGTTTGTGATCTATATGCAGCTCTACCGGCCGGTCGATCTCATAAAGATCAAAATGTTCGATCAGTAATTTCAAGGTATCATCCGTACTTCCATCATTTATAACGATCACTTCAAAGTCAGAAAAATGCAGCTGGAGCAGTGCTTCAACCGAGGCAATGATGTTTACCTCCTCATTAAAAGCCGGAGAAAGTATGCTGACCGGTTTGTACAAATTTGAATTGAACAGGCCTTTCAGGTTAAACACCTGATAGTAGTTTTGCTGATGCCTGATGTAGAAAAATGATATGATGACGAGCAGGATGTACGTCAGATTTACGGCAAGAAAATACCCGATAAACAGCCACTCAGCGGGCTCCATATAGGTTACAAACTGCTGAAGTATGTCTCTGATCTCAGCCATTAAAATTTGATTCATTTCTTTTTTCGTGAACGTACATCAGCACATACTTTGTGATCAATTTTATATCACTTTCGGGAACCTCATGAAGAATCTCAGATTCTTTAAATCCATTTTTTAGTAAGGCAAAAACAGCAGCCTTTTTAACGTTCTTATCTTCATGTCCCAATAAAAATTTAAAGTAGGGAAAGTCATCCTCACTCCCATAATCACCCAGTTCTTCCAAAGCAGAGACCACTACTTCCGGAGCTTCATGGTCTAAATACCGGCGAAGGGTCTTAATACTTTTAACATTATTGAATTCGCCCTGAGCCTTGATGATGGCTGACAATACCTCCGGATGATTCCATTCCCGTGATGGATCCTGTAACTTTTCGAGCAGATAATTCACAAGGTTATAGTAGCCTATTTCTGTGATTCCCTTTATGAATAACGCCCGGTTTGCCGGTGGGATATCCTGCTCATCCAACACAATTTTCAGTGCCTCGCCTTCGGCTTCATTTTGATCATCCTCATCCGAGTGGAATTTATGGAACAACTCGATCATCGCCATTTCTGACAGAAAATCTTTTTTGGCAACACGACTAAGGGCCTCCACTCTCAAATTGACGTCATCGCTACCCATTAGTGCGCTTGCTGCTGAAAATACCAGCATCTGATTCGGTGAGTCTAAATACCCCTTCAGCTTTTTGATCACTTTATAGTTTACCAAACGTACATTACTGAAGTAGTTACAGGCCTTTACCCGGGCTACATCATCCGATGACCTCAATAAATTAAAATGGTGATCAAAGATCGGTTCTATAAAGAGGAGTTCCTTGAGTTTATCGGCCTCTGTTCCCTCAACATGAGTAAGCATTTCCGTAATGATCTTTTCAAAGGCGTAATATTCAAGGTTTTTCCCGGTAAATTGCTCTATCACCTCTTTTTCATTTCCTTCCTCGAGGTAATTCAAGACATGGGGCATCAAGGTTTTTCGGTAGTTTTCCAGTTTGGCAGACCAATTTCTGTGCCAGACCCGAATTATGATGGCACTGAGAAAAAGTACCAGCGTTAAGCCCAGCAGTACCATTGAAACGATCAGAAGTAAATAAACAGAAATGTCCATAGCCGGGCTTTGTGAATGAAATCAACTTCCCAGGACTTCCTCTATCCTAAGCATCAAAATATTTGGTTTGAAAGGTTTTTCGATATATCGCTCCGCACCCAGCTTATGCCCTTTCATGATATCCTCTTCACGATTCTTACTGGTGAGCATGATCACTTTGATATCTTTGGTTTCCGTGTCTTCCTTGATGTTTCGGAGTACCTCGAAACCATTCATGCTTGGCAACATCACGTCCAGCAAAACCAGATCCGGCTTAAGTTCTTTTACTGCCTCAAGACCTTCTTTTCCATTTGCCCGGTGTTCTACCCGGTAGCCGCTCTTCTTAAGCTTATACAGTAAGAGCTCGTATATAACCTCAGTGTCCTCAATGACGAGGATCAATGGTGAATCATTGCTCACAATAAACCTTCCTTCCTTTATTTAGCCTGCCTCAATGATAAAAAATGAATATACAGTCAACAAATGTTAAATGTACCTTTCATTTCTCTACACTAATACCAATAAGGTACAGTTTCGTGAAGGCCTGATTAATTTTTCAGATCTTTTCAGTCTTGAGCAAAGCGGTGTTTGAAAAGTTAATGCTCAGGAAGTCTCTGACTTCCATTTCAAGCAATCGTTTTGAACTTTGTCACCAAAGATTAATTTTGAAATTTATTACACCAGCTGGTGACTTTGGGGCTGTATCACCATTTCATTTAATACTGACCCGGAAGGTTGGTCAACGGCGTAAAATACAGCATCGGCAACTTCTTTAGGTGAAAGCATCATCTCTTTTTTAACTTTCATACCAACGCGCTCATCGTCCCAGAATGGAGTATCCACTCCTCCCAGGTAAAGCAGTGAAAATTTCGTTTTACCACGGCGTTGTTCTTCAATGAGGGCTTTCGTAAATCCCTGAATGGCAAATTTTGATGCGGCATACACGGAGGTATTTTTCATGACATATTTACCCATGGTGCCTGGAAACATAACTACAGATGTCGGCTCATCCTCATTCATGTGTTTCATCACGGTTTGCGTGACCAAAAATGTACCATATACATTAACATCGACGACTTCCCTCGCATCTGCCGGATCGATCTCCTTGAATGGCTGTATGATCCCTTGCCCAAACGCATTGATCAACACCTCGATCTTTCCGATCTGACCTTCGATCTCAGTAGCCATGCGTTCAACAGCCGCCCGGTCGGTGGCATCAGTTTCAATGGCATAAGCCTCTCCACCTGCATCATTGATCTCTTTGGCCACTTCTTCTGCTTTGGCTTTGCTACGGGCTGCTAAAATCACCTTCGCACCCATTGACCCAAATTTTTTGGCTGTGGCTGAACCGATCCCGCCGGATCCCCCAACGATAAGTACGATCTTGTCTTTCATGATAAGTAAAGTGTAACGTCTGTCTTGATAAATAGTCACACCCATAAATCCCGAAAATGAATTTTTCGTTCCATGGACAGATGGTACTTTGGAGGTGAGCTTATAGCATCCTTAATAACTACTAGTGTTGTTACCCGAACGCTGCGAGGACCGTTGGACGCTCGCAGGTTCTCTGCTTGAGCTAATACCTTTCGCTGCGACGCAGAGCGTCTGAGCGAGATAGCCGTGGGTCGTCTGTGGCAAGTTATTCTTGAAAGTAGCTGGAGAAGTTTGGGCATGATGTGTGATATGCCATCCAACGGGAAAAGCAGATTAAAGGATGGAGTCGGAAAAAGAAAATCGTGCTTATAGAAAGCTTAAACCCTAAGTGGGGTGATCTTGCTAAGGATTGGTTTTCCTGAATACACTCGTTAGTTGTCATCCAGAGCGCCCGGCCAATTATACTCGATATGGTATGGTGAACGCGATGGATCTCAAAGGTTGAATGACATGCCAAAAATGACTTTGAGATCCCC
>JAASTO010000026.1 GCA_021767245.1 Balneolaceae bacterium | reverse complement strand
AGGGTAGCCAAATCAAAAGTACCGGTTCTTTTAACAGGAGAGAATGGAACAGGAAAAGAAGTGCTTGCTCATTTTATTCACAATAACTCTGCAAGCAAAGAAATCGTTGATAAAAAACCATTCATCATAGTTAACTGTGGTGCTATTCCTGAAGATCTTATCGAAAGCGAACTTTTTGGATATGAGAAAGGGGCTTTTACCGGTGCCGATCATACTAAAGAAGGCGCCTTCGAAATGGCCAACGGCGGGACTCTTTTTTTGGATGAAATAGGTGAACTGTCTCTCAATGCTCAGGTTAAATTACTGCGTGCGGTAGAGTATCAGTCATTTAGAAGGCTGGGCGGTAAAGCAGAAATCAAAGTAGATGTCAGGATCATCTCGGCAACCAATGTTATTTTGCATGATGCCATCAAATCGGGTGACTTCCGGCAGGATCTCTTTTACAGGCTGAATGTGATAGAGTTGTACATACCTGCTTTGAGGCATCGAAAAGATGAAATACCACTTTTAACTGAACACTTCCTGAAGGTATTCTCTGAAAAATATAACATTGACAAACTTTATATCGAGGAAGATTGCCTGACCTGCTTCAAGAAATATAACTGGCCGGGTAATGTCAGAGAGTTGAAGAATATCATTGAACGATGTGTGGTTCTCTCCAAAGACGGGGTCATCGACAAAGATGTTCTCCCTTCGCAAATTGCCACAGAAGACTGCATGAATACCCAACACATTAAAAGTGGAAGCAGACCATCAGGGAAGAAATTTCTTGAAATAGAAATAGGTACTCCCTTTGATGAGATTGAGAAAAAGGTGATACAGCAGACCCTATCTTCTTGCAATAACAATAAATCTGAGGCCGCTAACATACTTGGGGTAAGCAGAAAAACACTGCACAACAAACTTCACAAGTATGAATCAACTCGAGATAACGGGAACTAAAAACGAAACTTAGTTCCCCATTTCTGCTGCTACCTCGTCTGCAAGTTCTTTAGATCCGGTGATCTCCCACACAATCATCCCACCCACGCCTTTTTCTCTGGCATATTCAAATTTTGCCTGTATCGACTTTTCGTTATCAAAACTTACAAACTGATCGTTGGTGCCATACCATGCTGCTTTCGCATTATCATCCCACTCCGGATCAGTGGCAATACCCGGAAATTCCTCAACCAGATCGTCATAGCTCGTCTCTCCATACCGCCTGCTGGCTCCTGATGCATCCTGTTCGGGGGCGTTCACACCTGTCCATACATATCCGTACAGATCTATCCCAAAACCAAGCTTTTCAAGAGGAATTCCTGCTTCATTGAACCTATTGATCAGTTGTTCAATATTCGGATACTCTGTTCCGGATCCGGGGATATTAACAACCTCGCTTCCGCCAGATGGATTATAGATCGGTGAGTTATGCCAGCTGTACCACCCATTCCAGGCTCCTGAAAGATCGTAGGTCATAATATTGATCTGATCAAAGTACTGTTCCGCTTTTGCAAAAGCAGCAGCGGCATTACTTCCGGTCATTGAGGCCCCTGTAACGATCGCGTCCGGTATCTTTTCCCGCAACGATTCCATAAATATGGCAAAACTTTCAGCATCAGGTACCGGTTCGGGATCAATATCAACACCATCAAAGCCCCATGTGGTCATAAAATCAGCGATACCTTGCGCAATCGTTTCGGGGTTACTTTCTATACAGTCTGCAAATGCTTCATTCCCTGCTCCACCAAAAGACATGATCGAAGGTACATTATTTGCCCGTGCATCTTCTGTAAATGCATTCAGGCGATCGGGGGAGATATTTTCCCATTCCTCCGGCTCACCCGGTTCACATGTAGATGATGATATGGTTTGAGCAAAAAAGATTCCATGAGTAAAGGCGTTCCAATTCAGCTCACTTCTTAGAGTGTTGCCCCAGTTACCATGCCCACCTACATTATAGTTCCAGCTTGCTACATATCCTGATACCCACATTCCTTCTATATTTGGCGGGTTATCTCTGTCCGGCTTATCATCAGAATTAAAGAAGTTACATTGAACTAAAAATATCGCAGTTAACAACAGCATTATTTTTTGAGACATGATGCACTGTACCACTTTATTTAGATTTTGGTTTAACGATGAATTTGGGATCATTGACCGTATTCTTTCAGTTTTGCTTTCACGGTCTGCAATAGCCTGTCCCTATTATTTTCCGGTTCTTCACTTAGGTACCCACCGGATATTTCCCAGATCAGGAGTCCCCCTATCCCTTCTCTCCTTATAAAATCAATTTTTTCTTCTATGGATCTTCCATTATCAAATGATACGAAGGTAGCCGGATCTTCAATACTCAGGTAGGGAACCCTGGCCTCATTATCCCAAAGTGGATCTGACAAATCATACTTTTCGCTCAAGGTATAATATGGAGTTCCTCCATACCAGGGGACAGTAGGTACATTATTAGCATCCCATTCTTCCAATGGCTCACTAACCCCTTCCCATTCATACCCATAAAAACTCGCCGCGATACCCAGCTTTTTTCTTTCAATTCCTGCATTTAGATACTCTTTTAACCTCAGTTCAATGGATGGTAAAGGTAATTCTCCGGCAATTGGAAAAGTATTTCCCCCATTATACAGTGGGGTATTATGCCAGGTGACCCAACCCTGAAAAGGACGACTCATATTGTAGGTCGCAATATTGATCTGGTCAACTTTATCCTGAAAACGTGCATAGATATTAGGTTGATTTACTGTAGCTACCGTTAAAAGAGCTTCATCCAATAATGGTGTACTAATATTTTTAACGGCTGCTGAAAGCTCTGTGATAAACGTATAAATACTGTCCGAATCTTCTGCCTCCAAAGGCTGCATATCTATATCAACGCCATCAAATCCCCATTCATTGATCAACCCGGTTATGTTATCAATAAATTGTGGCCTGTTTTCCGCTGAAATAGCTTCCAAAAAGTTTCCCCTTGTATTATAGCCTCCAATAGTGATGAGTACCGGCCTATTATGTTGGTGAGCCACCTGAATGATGGAACGTACTCTATCAGGGTTCACATTCTCATAATCAGTGATTGGAGTTAACGAAGCTCCTGAATCAGGATAGATATTGAAATAGAATAAATGCGTAAAGGCATCCCAGTCAATATCATTGGTTTCAAGATGCCCCCAGGTTTTACCGTTAGTGGTTCCTTCCACATAATGATTCCATGAAGCCAGATATGCCGACACCCAAATGTCCCCTGAGTCAAGTATATCTTTTTTAGGTTCAAAAAAAAGTGAACAGGAGGTCCCCGTCGTAAATACTAAAGCGACAAGAAAAACCATTGAACAAAATTTTGCGGATCTATTTTCCATATCAGTTTGATATTGCAATTTTTGATCCAAAGACCGGCTGGCTTTCAACTGCATTTTCATGTACAACAACAGATTCAAGATCTAAATGAAACTTCATGATCGGCAGTTGGTATTTCTCTGAAAGACTTTTGATCCGTTTCATGACTTCAGGTTTTATTCTGCTGTCAGCCATAAGTATCATATCAACCTTTTTAGAACGTATGAGCCGCTCAAGTTTCCAATGCCCGCCAAATATTTTAAACCCATTAATCTGTGTACCTTCTTTTTGGTGATCCTCATCTATAAAGCCAAGCACATTAAAGGTTGGACTTTCAAATGCCATGATCTGATCGAGTAATAACTCACCTGAGGCGTTTGCTCCATAAATTAGTACGTTATTTTCAGCCTTGCTGGTTCGGAAGAATAAATACCTCAATGTTTTGTGTGAAATCCGGAAACCTAAAATAAAGGTCAAAAGCAGGTAAAAATTCAGAATCAGAAACGGAACTAAGAAGTCCGGCTTAACCTCGCTAAGAAAGAAGAACACCGGGATTAAAGACAGTGTAGAATAGGCAACAGCTTTTGTGATCTTAAGCGCATCTCCCAGGCCAATCAAATTGTATGAGTCGTTATAAATTCCAACCATCCATAAAGTGATGAATTGAGTAATAGCTGCTACCACTAAAATTATCTGTAACTGAGCAGCATTAAATCCACTACTGTTGGTCCACTGAATGGCGAGCAACGATAATGTGAAAGCTGCAATTATAAAAACCAGATCAAAGAATACTTTTAGACTGGTTCGGTTCTGCCAAAAGCGCTCATAGAAAGGCAGAAATATTCCATTATTAAAAATGTCAATCTCACGATACCTGAGCTTTTTAATCCCTATTAACAGAATAAAAACCGTAATTCCCAGGGCTAAAACAGATTTACTGTAAGAGTCGATGACTGTTATGCTAAAAGCTGAAACAGCAAAAAATGCAGAAATAAAGTAAAGAAGAATTACCGTATTACGGTGGGTAAACCCATATGCCAACAGCTGATGGTGGATGTGTGATTTATCCGGTAGAAACATTTTTTTCAGGCGTCCCTGCATAGCCGTTTTTGCCGTGTCTTTTTCCAAAAAGGTCCCCAAGAAACGTCTTATCATGGCAATCAGGGTATCCGTAATAGGCAGCCCAAGTACGATGATTGGAAAAAAGATGGAAAATCCAGTAGAAATTTTATTTGAACTTTGAATGGATAAGATTGCCAGCAAGAATCCCAAAAGCAGGCTGCCTGAATCTCCTAAAAAAATTCTGGCAGGGTTAAAATTGTACCTTAAAAAACCCACTAAACTACCTGCCAGAATTAAAGCGATATAAGCGTTGCCAATTTCTCCGGTCAAAGAAGACACGGCAAAAATTGAAACACACGCAATAGTTGATACCCCCGAAGCCAAACCATCCAGTCCATCGATCAGATTAATGGCATTCGTGATCCCGATGATCCACAAAACTGTTAATGGATAATCAATGAATTGTACATTCAATGCATAGGTACTCAACGGGTTCATCACTGAAGAGATCTTCACTCCCGCTAGGTAAACCAGAGTTGCGATAACAAATTGAAGTCCAAATTTTAAACCGGGCTTAAGGGGGGTTACATCATCCCAAACCCCCAGTAAAAATACCAATGTGAGAGCACCTCCAACCAGTATTATTTTTTGATAATGTTCTGAAATATCTACCTGACCGGTGTCAAAAATGATAAAAGCGAGCACACTGCTTATTGCAAGTGTCAGAAATATGGCCAGCCCACCCAGGCGAGGAGTGATGTTTTTATGAACTTTCCGTTCATCCGGTTTATCCACTGCACCTATTTTATATGCTGCTTTAATTGCAAGCGGGGTTAAAAGTATAGACAGTACCACCGGTACTAAAAAAGCTAATATGAATTGAATGATTTGTATACCCATGATGATCTTTAGTTAGTCAAATACCCTATGATTTTGTGTATGTTATCGACCACAATATTTCTCTTTTTGTATGATTTTCTTTTGATGAGTTGCCTTTCAGCATTCTGAAAACTCAGATTTCTAAAACCTACATTCTGGTCGGTATATAAATGTGAAACATCAATTGAAATAGGGAGGTCTTCCGGCTGAATTATCTCTCCTTTTTTACTATAACAAGCATGTGTAATGGCATTTTTAAGCTGCCTCAGGTTTCCCGGCCAATCATAATTTATGCACTTATATAATGCCTGATCGGAAATTTGAATAGCTTCATCTGTTTCGTTGAAATCAAATGACTTCTGGTGCTGTGCAATAAATAATCCGACTAAAGGGATGATATCCTCCCGATGCTCTCTCAAAGGTGGAATAAGAATAGAAACGGGGTTCAAAAGCTCACAAATATATGGCCAGACAAGATTATTGGAGGCACTCTTCAACCATTCCTTTTGAACGATAAATATAAAACGGACTGACTCTATATCACTCTGATCCCTGAATTTTATTAATTTCGAAATCAGGTTAAGCTGCCCAATAGGCTCCAGGTCCGAGAAATTGTCTATGATCAGTGCAATTTTGTTAAGTTCGGCATCCTTGTTTAATTCCAATGCTATTTCCTGAAAAACGTTTTCCTGAAGATCTTCTATCTTCAGGTGATCAAAGGAAAGATGGGCCAGATAATTGTAGTTTTGGCTATCCAACTGGCATATCAGCTTAGCAATCCACTCCTTTCCGGTACCAGCTTCTCCACTGATTACCACATTGGAATTCGTTTTTGACAGAGTAATGATTTTTTGCAGTATATCTATCATCAGCCTGCTCTCAAGGTGCTCCAGAGTAACCTCTATTTCGTTGAGAGGTATTTCCGATTGGTTCAGGTTTATTAAAATGCTCATAATTTCACCTATAATGTTAGACTAAAGCCAAATTGATGAACTCTGTTATAGAAATTATTTCCGGGTGCAACCCCATAGTTGAACTCTAATCCCGAAATGTTTAACCCTAACCCAAATGTTAGCCCAGATTCACTTTCTCCTAACAAGTAATCTTCTGCACCATTTAGGTACCCCAATCTTAAAAGCAAATTATCAGTCAGGACGAATTCCCCGGCAAAGCGGTAGTAGATCTCCTGTACATTGATCTTGGTTTCTGTTGATGCATACAAACCGAGTTTCTTTCTTTTACCTCTTTCAGGAAAGTATAAACTGGCTCCGTACTCAAAACTCTGTTCAATGTTTTTATCGGTTAACCGCGTATTTCCATTTCCAAAGTGATTGTACCCCAACCCATACCCCAGATTATTAAACTGTAATGAATAACTAAGGTTATTAGATGGGGTATAAATTACACCCACACTTCCATTTACGTGTTCGCGTGCAACAAAATCATTCCAGGCAGTATAAGCGTACCCCGAAACCCCTATACTGAACACCGGAGCTAATAAGTATGAATAGGAAAGATTTAACTGTAACCTGTTTAACTCAGGCTGTAAAACATCGATCTCTCCCAAAGGATTGATTTCATTATAACCTGATGACAGATACTGTAATCCAACCCCAAAGGAACTCTTTTTTACTTTGAAATTTTTCACACCTATCCCTAAAGCATAAATATTCGTGGTCCACGAATGATAAGACTGTTGATAGATGGAGGTCTTGTTTCTGAAAGATAAAGAGGCCGGATTTGCAAATGTCTCTGACAGGACCGAGATATCAGAGGATGTGGCATGTGCCAGAGCCAGGTCGCGAGGGCCTGTATCTAAAGTTCCAACTAACTTGCCATAAGAAAACTGAGCCTGAACCGGACTCAGCCCCGATACAGTCGCGTAACATAACATAAAAGTGATAATGTAGAAGGTGGAGCTTTTCATGGTAGAACCTTTTTTCATACTAATTCACCGCTCTAAAAAGTCCGAACACAAGTACAGCGTCTCTCAGGAATCCGGAAAATTCTCTTACAAAATTCTCCTCCCTCGGTATATATACGATATCACCCGGTCCAATTTTAATCTCGTGATTAAGTAACCCCTGCTCCAGATACTCGTTTAAATCTATGGTAGAGTAGCGTGGACTTGAATCCCGCCTGTAAACTTTGACATATCTTAGATCGGCATCCGTGGTTGGCCCACCGGCCATAGTCAACAGTTCAAATAACGAGATCTCACTGACTACCGGAAAATTCTGTGCTCTTGAAACCGCCCCAAAAACTGAAATGATATTGTCTCGTTTTGATACCAACGTAATAGTGAGCCTTATTTCGCCAGCTATGTATTTTGATAATCTTTCTGTCAACTCGCGATCAAGTTCCTCTTTGGTTTTGCCGGCCACTACAACCTCCCCGATCAAAGGCATAGCGATAGTACCATTACTTGTTACTGTGGTTCGGGTATTGAAATCCTCATTTTGCCAAACCAATATCTCGATCTCATCCCCATAGCTGATCTCATTCGGTGAGTAAGCAGACTGCCCGTCAATAGACATCGCGGCTTCGCTGGTAATATTTTCTTCAGAAATATTCCTGGAAGATCCGCACCCTGTAAGGGTCAAACCAATTACTATAGTAGCTGATAATGTTAGTAAAAGTGCCTGTGGTCTAATTTTTCTATTCATCAAAACGTTTTTTAAAGTTTTGATGTACCTATTTCAATAAATGTGCCACAACTCACTTCCTTCATAAATAAATTTATAAAACACCCTCAAAAGCGGTTTAAAGCTGAATAAATTTCTCCCTCATGTGCAGAAAAAAAACAGGTGGGTAACATTTACACACTCAGTTTTATCGTGTGTAAATTTTACTTACCTACCGCTTTCAATGCTTGCTTACCCTTTATTCATTTTGCCAAACCACATGCAAAATATTCTTTTAAACCCATCTAAAAGCCATTTATAGTCATTACAAATATTAAGAATTCTTAACAATCTAAGAGTTCATTAAAACGGCACGGCAATTGTAATTAATGATTCCAAACCAAAACAGGTCAACTTTTAAACTCGACGAAACTGGACAAATGGGGCAAATTGATACCGTCATAGACACCTTAAAAGACATACTCAGGAGAAGGAAATGGTTGCTGATCCTTATACCTATTATTATGTGTCTGCTTGGAGGAACCGCAGCCTATCTGATACCGGCCAAGTATCACTCTTCTACATCTATTCTTGTACAAAAAGAGGAAACCCTTAATCCGCTTATCCTATATGAAATGGCGGTCAATATGGCTTCAGAAGATCGGCTGAAATCATTTAACAAGATCGTATTCAGCCGAACCACAGTTGAGATACTTATAGACTCATTGAATCTCGACCGGGACATCAAGAATAATGTAGAACGCCAAAAGCTGATCGAGAAAGTGAAGAAAAACATCAATACTAATTTCAGTGGGTCCGACTCATTCGAAATTATCTATTACGACTCGGATCCCTACCGCGCACAGAAAGGTGTTGATATCATTGCAAACCATTTTATAAAAACACGTCTGAGTTTAGAGAATCAGCGTAACGAGCAGACCGTTGTTTTCTTTGAAGACAAGCTGGAAGAACTTGAAAAAGAAGTTGAAGTCAGGCGATCCAATATTCTTGATATATCCAGACAGCGACTTCAAAACACTCCTAATGATAACACATCCCTGCGTATTCAGATGCAGAATCTTGACAGGGAGATTGCAGGCCTGGAAGAAGATATCAACAATATGGAGCGGATCCAGAATAGTCTGAATAATATAAACATCTCCAGAATCTCACCTGCTCAGATCGAGGATCTCTATTCCTTAACCCTCATGAATTTTCCGTACTCAGGCGAATTACGATCTGTGTTAAGGGAATACGATACCCAAAAACAATCGTTCACGGCAGAACACCCAAGTATCAAACGATTACTCAATCAGATCAAAGACCTGAGCTCCAGAATGCCTCCTGCGGTTCAGACAGAGATTGATCTGAAAAAACTCAAGATACAGGACCTTACTGATCAGAGAGAATTGATCCTAGCCAATATAGAGGAAACAGTAGTAGCTCAGAGAATGGATGAGGGTACTGAAAGTGACTACGGTATTTACAGAAAACTGTATGACGAGATGAAAGTGAAACTTGAACAGGCCAAGACCACCAGAGACCTTGGTCGCAAGGCCGCCGATCAGTTTGTGGTCATCGACCCTCCATTCTTTCCTGAAAAACCATCTTCACCAAACAGGTTACTCATCATTATTGGCAGCCTGTTTGTCGGCTTATTTGTAGCAGCATTTACAGTTGTGGTAGCCGAAGTACTGGATAACACCATCAGAAGTGAAGTAGACGTAATGACTTATAACAAACCGATAATCGCATTTATATCAGACGGTAAATCATACTAATTATGGATGAGACCAAAGAAGAATTAAGGGTAGAACAGCTGCCCGCTAAACAAAACAAATCGATCTGGAAGCCGGATCAAAGCCTGATGCCGATCGTGGTATCAGAGACACGGTCAAATTTCATTGATCCAAAGGTAGTTCATCAGAAGTACTACAACAGTTTTAACTACTCCAAGCTTCCTCAAGAGTATAAGAAGATGAATTTATCGCTGGGTATTACGAGTGCCCGCAGTGGAGAAGGTAAAACACATATTGCGGCTAATCTCGCTACATCATTTGCTGTGGGTTACAAAAAGAAGACTGTGTTGGTAGATCTGAATATCAAGAATCCATCTATACATAAGATCTTTGACATTGACCCAAATCCGGGCCTAACACACACCTTAAAAAACCGTGAGATACAGCTGACGCAATCGATGCACGACCAGCTTTACCTGTTACCCATTGGTGATGTGAACGACTATTCACTTGGGTTGAGTGATATCCTTGCTATCCGTGATCTCATTTGCACCCTTGAAGAACAGTTTGATTTCATTGTGGTGGATATGTCTCCCATACTGCCCATCACTGAGTTTCCTGTTCTATTCGCCAACGAAGTGGATGGCCTCATCACAGTAGTTGATTCAAAAACTACGAAGCAATCTGATATGAAAGAGATCTTCCGCCATATCAATGAAGATCAGATCACCGGATTTGTCTTTAACCGCATGGAGCCCCAGTCATGACCATCCTTCTGGGAATCATAGCTTTTCATTTTTGTGTGCTTTTCAGTGCACGGTTTTTCAGAAAACGCTCGGTTCAAACCATTTTCTGGGTGTTTTTCTTTTCGCTGATGATCACCCTATGGGTCGTTTTCGGCATGTTTACAATGGAAATGCCTGATACACCGGACAGATTTTATTAATTCATGGATACCATCCGAAACATATTAACCTTTAATCCCGGCAGGTCACTCTTCTTTGAGCCGTTAGGACTCAACAGAAATAATGCCCCGGCTGTGCTTATTCCTGTCTTTGGATTCTTGTTGGTGTTTGGCATGCTCATGCTCACTGAAGGAAGCGTAGCTGCTGCGTTTTTCACCTTTTTGATCTTTGCTCTTGTCCTCGTCACCATATATAAGGTTGAGTATAGTTTTTATGTGCTCATATTTCTGGTACTGTGTTTTGACCAGTTTGGGATACCCGGTTTCGAACCTTTTACTTACACTACCGACTACTTCAAAAATCTAAAAGAGAATCGTTACCTGCCTTATTCTTCTGCCGGTGTATTCAATCCCATTGAGCTTCATTTTATCCTGATGGCACTGGTGTGGTTCTTCACCCTTCCAATCAAAAAAGAATATAAATTTCAGCCAATTCCGGTCTGGGGTTCTTTTTTCCTGTTTTTTATCACATTCTGCTATGCATTTGTAAGTGGTATCAGAACCGGAGAATTTTTAGTGGCGCTATGGGAAGTAAGAGCCCTGTTTTATCTCTGTTTTCTTTTCCTGTTTGTTCCACAGATCATTCAGACCAAAAAACAGATCAATATCCTGCTATGGATCAGTATAGCAGCCATTACCTTAAAGGCACTGCAAGCCATTCATCGATACATGATTCTCGGCTTTTCAACCGCCGGTTTTGAAACCCTTACCAATCATGAAGATCCTGTCTTTACATCAACTATCTTCATACTCGCTCTTAGTTTCTTTGTATTTGGAGTGAAAGGAAAACAAAAATGGTGGTTGCTGATATTATGTATTCCCCTGGCATTTGGATTTTATGTTGGTTTGCGCCGGGCCGCCTACGCAGGCCTTATCATTTCTGTAGCCGCATTTTTTGTTCTGCTTCCAATGCTTGAGCAGCGGTTCCTGATCAAACGAAGTATTCCCTATTTATTCTTGTTGGTCGTTTACGTTGGTGTTTTTTGGAATTATCCCAACACCAGTTTTTCAGGACCTGTTAATCTCATCAAAAGCGGTATTGTTGAACCAGATAAGGAAACCAATACGCAGGACTATTACTCAAACCTGTATCGGGATTTTGAGGACTACAACCTGGCCGTTACCGTACAAAGAAGTCCCGTTTTAGGCATTGGTTTCGGGAATAAATACGACATGCCATTAAAACTGGCGAACATCTCATTTCCACTTCGGGACTACATTCCACACAACGAGATTTTCTGGTACCTGGTAAAAACAGGATCTGTAGGATTCCTCATGTTTTGGATCTTCTTTAATGCATTCGCCTTCAAGGGCGCCAGCACACTGCACCGGCTTAAGGATCCATTTGCTAAAGCTGTTTGTGCCATGATCACCATTGCCGTGATCAATCAAATGGTGGTTTCTTATTTCGACCTGCAGCTCACCTACTATCGAAACATGATCTATCTGGGTACGCTCATGGGTTTATTGCCTACACTAATAGCTATTGCAAACAAAGAAGAGGAAGAACAACAAGAAACCGAACGATCAAACAAAGAGGACGAAGATGTATAAAGGGGTTGAATCAAGTTATTTCTTAGGAGTCAGAATTGATAAACACACTTCAGACACTGCACTGGCAAACATTCAGAATATTTTAGATGAAAAGCCTGAAACCGGAAACATAGCTCCTGTTTACTTTGTGAATGTGCACAGCATTTTTCTCGCTTTGCAGCATCATTCGCTCATGGAGCAATTGAATTACTCTGCCCTAACCCTGGCTGATGGCAGCGGGTTACACTGGGCCGGTAAATTATTGGGTGAACCGGTCGTCGAAAATCTTAATGGTACCGATTTCACTCCAAAAGTCTTGAATCTTGCAGAAAAAAACGGCAAAAGTGTTTACCTGTTGGGCGCCAAAGAATCGGTACTGAATCGAACGATATCAAATATCGAACAACAATTTCCATCCCTTAAAATCGCCGGTTTCCATCATGGATATTTCAATGCTGAGGATGAGGCCGGTATTATTGAAGACATCAACCGATCTGAAGCTGATATTTTATTAGTGGGTATGGGCTCACCAATACAGGAAGACTGGATCTGGAGAAATAAAGAAAAACTAAAAGCACGGATCGGTTTTGCCGTAGGTGGATTGTTTGATTTTCTGTCAGGTGAATTCCCACGTGCCCCTTTATGGATGCGGAGATCAGGACTGGAATGGCTTTACCGATTCTTCAACGACCCATCCAGTAAATGGAAACGCATTTTTGTAGAGATACCCATTTTTCTGCCACTCATCATACTCGCCCACTTTTTACCGAAGAGAATTAGTTAATGAAAACTGAAAACACATACAGTGAGATCAACAAGTCTATTGCCAAGAACACCACCGTGATGTTTGGCGCTCAGATCATAACCTGGTCTGCCAGCTTCGTGTTGCTCATGTTTTTACCTAAATATCTGGGCAGTGAGAATTACGGAAAACTGTTTCTGGCACTTTCCATCTCAGCAATGATTGAAGTGCTGATCGATTTTGGCGGGAGCTACCTGATTCCCAAAGAGGTTTCAAGAACCAAGTCAAGAACAGCTCAGATACTATCCAATTTTGGGGTGACCCGATTCATTATCTGGATATTCGCTATGACCATTCTCATTGTATTTTCATACATCGCGGGATATCCACCGGTCACTCAGTTACTCATTATCATTCTTGGTTTCTCTAAACTATGGGAGGGGGCAAAGCGAGTTTTGGTCAGTGGATTCCAGGGGCATGAACGCATGGAATACCCCTCACTCGGGGCCATTGCTGACCGTATCTTTGTATCCGCATTGGTGGTAAGTGCCTTGCTTTTAGGATACGGCCCCATCATGGTAGCCATCATAATGGCCGGTGGTGCCTTAATTAATCTTATCGTCATGGTCCTGTTCTCTAACCGGATCCTTGACCGATTTCCGACATTTCAGTGGTCCGAAACAAAAGTGATGTTGCAGGTAAGCATTCCGTATTTCCTGTGGTCTTTGTTTTCCATCATTTACTATCGTGTAGATGCCGTCATGCTCTCTCTGATCACTGACGACAGTGTGGTTGGATGGTACGGAGCCTCTTATCGCTTTTTCGATATTGTAATGGTTTTCCCAAGCATCTTTACCACGGTTGTATTTCCAATTTTTTCAAGGCTTTGGGTGGACGGCAAAAATGAGATGATGGTCACCTTCCAAAAGAGTATCAAATTCATGGCCATCATGGCCTTCCCGGTAGCGTTAGGTATTCTCTTTTACAGTGAGAATATCGTTGGGTTATTCTTTGGCCTTGAAGGGTATACACCTTCAGTGATCATCCTTCAGATCTTTGCGATCAGTATCCCTCTTGTTTACATAGATTTCATTCTTGGAAGCACCATTCTGGCGGCTGATAAACAAAAGACCTGGGCCTGGGTTGGCTTATCTGCCATCTTCATCAACATAGTGTTGAACCTCATTTTTATTCCTTATGCCCAGGCAAACTATGGAAACGGGGGAATCGGAGCGGCCATCAGCACCTTTGGAACAGAAGCATACATTTTTGGATTTGCCCTGTTCCTGCTACCAAGAGAGTACCTGAGGTCACTTCAATTCACTTACACTGTGAATATTGTTTTGTCACTGGCACTAATGCTGCTTGTTATGTGGATCGGCCAGTTAAGTGGTTTACCCTGGATCATATCAGCTATTTTTGCCGCAATTACTTACCTGTTTTCAATTTTACACACCGGTGTTTTAGAGCCCCGGGAGAGAGCCTTTGTATTAGAGCAATTTCGATTCTCAAGGCTCAAAAATAAAATTTTAAGAAAATCTGAGACCACAGCATGAAAATCCTACAAGTTATTCCATATATACCTGCTCCACCTACTTTTGGCGGTGCCCTGCGTGTCTATCATTTGCTTAAACATAACTACAAGCATCACGATCTGACTGTGGCCGGTTATGTTAATGAAGGGACTGTGGAAGCCATGGAAAAAGATTTTCCCGGAATTAAGAATAAGATGCATTTCATCCATCACCCCAAAAGCGGGAGCAATAAGAGAATGCTACAAGCGCGATCTCTCTTTTCCAAACACAGTAACTGGTATCGAAATACCTACTCAAATGAAATGCAGACCTTGCTTAACAAGCTAACAGACCAAACGGATTTCGACCTGATACAAGTAGAGTTTCCTCCGCTTTGCCAATTCGAATTCCGGTCAGATGCCAAACGGATCATGGATGCACACAATGTTGAGTATGACAACTTCTACCGCATGTATAAGCTGGAGAAGTCACTTCCAAGAAAGTATTTCTACAAACGCGAATACGAAAAGTTCTACACAGAAGAAGTGGAACTTGCCTCACGTCAGGATGCCGTCTTCACCACAAGTGAAAGAGACCAAAGTATTTTTCAGGGACACTTACCGGACATGCCGATCCATGTAATACCAAATGGAGTTGATACTGAATTTTTCGCTCCTTCAGATCAACCCACTGAACCAAACACCCTGGTATTTACAGGAATGATGGGATACGTACCAAACAGTGATGGGATGCTTTATTTCATCGAATCTGTCCTTCCTATTATCCAAAAACAAATACCGGATGTTAAGCTGTATGTGGTTGGTAAGAATCCGCCTCAAAGCATTCTTGAAAAAGCTTCTGATAATATCATTGTAACCGGATTTGTGGATGATGTTCGCCCGTATGTACATCTTTCTGACGTTTATATCGTGCCTCTTAGAATGGGTGGGGGAACCCGCTTAAAAGTACTGGAAGCTTTGTCCATGAAAAAACCTGTGGTAACTACCAGTATTGGCTGTGAGGGTATTGATGTCGTTCATGATACGCATGCGATCATTACAGACGATGCCCAAAGTTTTGCCGAAAGTGTAATCAAACTCCTTAATGACAAAAAAGAGTCAAAGCGGCTTTCTGAAAATGGATATGAACTGATACACAATCACTATGAGTGGAACGCCATAGGGGGGAAAATGGAGACGGCTTTTCAAACATTAGTCGATCAGGACCGGAATAAAACTGGCATTAACAAAGATCCATACGCAATGAATTCTAATAAAATAGTACAACCAACAGAATGAGAGACTCAAGCGTGTATAATAATTCACAACCTATTTCCGATGCATCAGCGGATGTTCTACAACCTGAAAAATCACGGAGAACTAAAGTTGATACTATCAGTGCAGAAATAATTACAGACTTAAGCTCCTTTAAAAACCTCGAAACTGAATGGGATAACCTTCTGGAAAAAACAGAGGGTACCATCTACTCAAGCTTTAACTGGATCTTTGGATGGTGGAAACATTTTGGTGAAAACGCATTCCGTACTCTTTCAATCGTGGTACTCAGAAAAAATGGCCGGGTGATCTGTATCGCACCCCTGTATATCGGGGAAACAAGGATACTCAATTTCAGCCTTCAAAAAAGATTACGACTAATGGGAGATGGAGCCTCTATATATGGCAGCTGGGGATATCGTGATACCTATGGCAGAAGTGATTTTTTGGATATTCTGTGTGATGTTGATGCTGAGGACGAAGTAGTTAAACCGCTTTTTGAAGCCATCCAACAGCTGGTAAATGACAACCGGATCGATCACCTGAACTTCGAGCACATTAACGATCGTAGTTTTGTAAAAAGAAAACTATATCCACTTCTGGACACAAACAAAGAACTTACTTCTACTATCAGGGAAACAGATGTATGCCCAACCATTCATTTAAACAACGATTTTGATGCATACCTGATGGAACTGAGTTCAAGTTCACGCAGAAAACTCAGAACATCATTGAAGGCTGAAACAAAAAAAGATGGCTATGAGGTCAGTGAGGTGACAGACCCGGAAGAAGTCGACAATGAGATCGATATACTTATTCAGATGCACCAAAGTCGGTGGAACGACCTGGGATATCCCGGTGCTTTTTTCGACACTCGTTTTGAGCATTTCATCAAAGAATTTGCCCAGATAGCTCAGAAAAAGGGGCAACTTTGGTTCAAGATCGCTAAAGATAAAAAAGGTCACTGTGCCACTAGGCTTGCCTTTAAGTATAAGGGTAGATATTACGACTACCTCACCAGTTTTGATTACGATTCACCTTCCAGTAAATACCGCCCCGGTATCGGCTTACTCACACATATGATAAAGGATGCTTTCGAAAATGATGGCCGGACCGTGGAATTATTACGGGGTGATGAGGCCTATAAATTTGACCTTACTTCCGATGTTCATAAAAACTGGAGCTGGAAGGTCTCCTTTAATAAAGAGAGGAATAAGTTACTCACGATACTTACGGACACTGTTTCACTGCTCACCTTTACCGTCCTTAAAGAAGCCACGCTTTTTCAGGTTCAAAAGAATTTACACAACAGTCTTAAAGCCTTGTTGGAATACCCAAGGGTTAGATATGAAATATTGAAGTACAAATACCAAGACGATTAATAATATAATAAATGAGAGGTCTCCTATGAAAACACGAAAAAATCTTCCGCCGGCCCTTTGTTGCAGTGAGATAGGCGTAGTACACAGCCTTGGTGAGGCCGGTATTCCGGTCCATTCAGGTAGTTTCTTTAACGACAACCCGGCTTTATTCTCAAAGTATGTGGTCAAAAAAGTGCATTTCGATGACTACACATCAGAGCATTTTATTGATGAGCTCATTGAATACGGCAAACAACAAAAGAGCAAAGCTGTTTTTATAAGCGATGATGACAGAGCCATTTTAATGTTCTCAGAACACCGTGAAAAACTGGAACCTTACTTTCACTTCCTGTACCCGGAAAAACACCTGGTTCAGGGATTACTTGACAAACGGAAATTCTGCTCACTATCGAGGGAATATCATTTACCATCACCTATCTCCTACTTTTTCTCAAACGAGAAGGAATTTCACGCAGTGAAGGATAAAGTGCCTTTTCCTTGTATCATCAAGCCTGCTTTTAAACAGGATTGGTGGGTTCCCGGATTTACAGAAAAGGTGGGAGATTATAAGAAAGCGTACGTATGCCATTCCCTTAAAGAGCTTGAAGACTTTTTTGATTCTGTAAAAGAATTATCTGACCGTGCCATTATTCAGGAATATATACCCGGTGATGATGCACGCCTTTATTCCCTGAACATGTACATCAATGATCAGGAAGATATCAAAGCGATCTACATTGCTCAGAAAAAACGGGTTTACCCAATTGGGGCGGGCACCGGTTGCTACGTTCAAACAGTGGAAGAAAAAGATATCATAGACCAGACTTCCGGCATGGTCAAGAATCTTCACCTTAAAGGACTGGTTAACGTTCAGTACAAAGTTCATGAAGAAACGAACAAACCATATATCATGGAAATGCATGTACGAAACAGCTTCTGGAACTATCTGGGAACAGCCGCCGGGATGAACTTACCGGCCCTTTATTACAGCGACCTTACAGGAGAAACGGTTAACGTTAATGCACCTACTAAACCTGACAGTTATAAAAGAAATGTAGCATTTATAGACCTCGGGAAAGACATAAAAGCCTTTTTACAGTATAAAAAAGCCGGAGAAATGACCTTTCGGCAATGGATAAGAACCTATTCCGGGGAACATGTCATTGGGGGAAATATGCTTAAAGACCCTCTGCCTATCGTAAAAAACATCCAATTCATTTTAAACAGAAGGTTGAAATCAAAATTCAAGAAAAAAGTCCCCTCCGATATCATCCCGGAGGGACACGATTTTAACACTCAACCCATTCAATCGGCTCATTGATCATAATCTCAAATTTTGAACAAAACACACAAAGTACCATGAAAGAACAAGCCGTACATACCCTAACTCAGTTACCTCACAACACAGATAAAAGGGTGAAAGAAGTTAAAGTCTTGATGTACCACCGCCTCATGGATGCAGCAGAGGCTCGTGTAAACAATCATTGGACTGCTGTAGAGCAAAGTTCCTTCAGGGAACACCTTAAAGTACTCGAAGCCTTCAACTATACGGCTATTACGTTCAATGACCTTAAGCTTCACTTTCAAAATGAAATTGAACTTCCAAAAAAACCGGTGATCATCACTTTTGATGATGCCTACAAAGACTTTTATGACATCGGTTATCCTCTTTTAAAAGAATTTGGGATGAGAGCAGTGATCTTTGCCCTCGGTGATCGCAGTATTACAGAAAATGCCTGGGATGATCCCAGTGAAATTGATCGTGTACCTCTGATGTCTGATAAGGAACTTGTTCAACTTCATAATGAAGGCTTTGAAATTGGTGCACATTCCTGTACTCACCCGAAGTTAACCGAGATATCTTTAGATGAAGCAGAACGAGAGATCATTGAATCAAAAGAAAGCCTTGAACGGTTGCTCGGAAGTGAGATTAATTCATTTTGCTATCCCTTTGGGCTTGAAAATAAGGCTATACAGCAGATCGTAAAAGATGCCGGGTTCTCTTTTGGGTGCACGGTCTATTCGGGACCAACCAGTTTTGGGGAGTCCTTATTCAACATTCACCGCATTACTATCAAAAATAACATGGGCGCCCTTGGTTTTGCCCTGAGGGTTCTTACACCGCTTGATGCCGTAGAGGTAAACGGATCTAAACTCAAAAAACGCATTTTTTCAGTTGGATAATCATATTTCACACACCAATCCTTTTAGCAGTATGGACAATCAATGAGTACCGAAAACAGACATACAGATCAAAACCTGGCCGCTAAGCTTTCAAAGCGATTGGCATCCAAGAATAGCTGGTTATTGAACCGCGTTGGTAAAAGCCTTGAAAGAGACAAGAATTATCCACTTAGTTATCTGATCCATAAAGGCTTTTCGTTCATGTATAACATTCTTGTTTCAAGGGTGTATCTCAGAAAAGTTGATTCGGTAGGAAAGCATCCAAGGGTTGAAAAAAAACCTTATCTGGTTAATCTCGGTCAAATGAGGCTCGGGGATAACGTGAATATTTGCTCAAGAAGTGTTGCCTGTGATCTTGTTTCATATCCTGAGGGTCTTCTGGAGATGGGAGATGATGTGTTCGTGAACTTTGGAACTACCATATGCGCTGAGAACAAAGTAAGCATCGGAGATCGTGTAAAGATCGGACCTTATTGCATGATCCATGACACCGACTTTCATGTTCCCGGTAAAGACTTCACAACGGCTAAAGGGATCCCTATTATTATAGAGGATGACGTTTGGCTGAGTTCCCGGGTTTTGGTTATGAAAGGGGCAGTAATTGGCCGGGGAACTGTGATCGCAGCAGGCAGTGTAGTATCAGGTGTGATCCCACCCAACGTAATTGCCGGTGGGGTTCCTGCAAAAGTCATTAAAAAGATATCACCAAATGATTT
>JAASTO010000173.1 GCA_021767245.1 Balneolaceae bacterium | reverse complement strand
TTGGGATCGAAAGCGTTGAGGACAAGTCCCAGAATCTCGGCATTAAGCTGTTCCAGTCCTTCGAGGGTGAAATCGAGCTCTTTTTTGGCGGTGACGCCAAATCGGGCTGCAACAATAATACCATCCGTCAGGCGAACCAAAGAAGCTGAATCCGAAATGATGCCGTATGGAGCGGTATCAAGAATGATATGATCGTAGCGATCCTTGAGCTTATCAAGGACGGTTTTCAGACGCTGACTATCCAGTACGGTAGCCGGTTCCGGGGTTTTCTTACCCACGGTGATCAGATACACATTCGGGGCGATGGTCTCTTTGATGGTACTGTCAAAGCCTTCCGTTTCAAACAGCATCTCAACCAGTCCGGGTTCTTTATTTTCACCAAAGATCTTGTGTAATGTTGGGCGACGCAGATCCAGATCCACCAGGAGCACACTCTTTTCAGCTTCTGCAAAGGTCACCGCCAGGTTCGAGGCAATGGTACTTTTTCCTTCCCCTTTTCCGGAGCTGGTAACCATGATCACTTTGAATTCTTTATCCGGATTGGAATACACCACGTTGATCCGTAACCGGCGATAGGCTTCTGCAATAGGAGAAATATGATCCATAAAAGTCAGAAGCTGATTCGAGATCACTTTTCCCTGAACCTCAAAACTTTTCATCAGGCTTGAAGGATTCGATCACTTTGAAGTCTGGAATAGCCCCAAGAAACGGTAGTTTGTAGGCCTTCATAGTTTCAGTGGATTTAATAGAATCATCCATAGATTCTCTGATAAAAATAAACCCAACCCCAAGAATACCGCCTAAAAGAAATCCGATCAGTACCCACAGTTTTTTATTTGGTTTGATGGGGCTTTTAGGTACAATCGCATAATCCAGCGGGCGACCCATGCCAAACTGTGTGCGCTCCCATAAGCTCATTTCAGCATACTGATTAGACACCAGCAGGTACAATTCCTCGTTAATGCGAACATCCCGCTTCAGTCGCGCCAGGCTAATGATATTTTCAG
The DNA here is from genome assembly GCA_021767245.1 of Balneolaceae bacterium. GTDB lineage: Bacteria > Bacteroidota > Rhodothermia > Balneolales > Balneolaceae > Gracilimonas. Next base: position 4,582 of record JAASTO010000173.1, on the reverse strand, counting down.
GGAGATTCTCAAACTGTGCATTAAACTCGCCGATCCGCTCGTTCAACGCCTCCAGCTGCGTATCAAACTGAGACTGCTGTACGCGCAACTCAACCAGTTTTTGATTGATCTCAATGATCTTCTCGGTCACGTTACTGTTGGTGGTGCTCAGGAAGCTAAGAGCCAGGGAGGAGTTGGAATCCACCAGGCGGTCTGCGATCTGACGAATGCTGTTTTGAGTTTGCTCGATCCGGTTGTCAATGCGAACGATCTCAGGGTGGTTAGGTTGTTCGGCCAATTCAGGGTTCTTGGAAAGCAGTAGCAGTTTTTCAGTTTCAAGTTCTGCCAGTGAATACTGCATATTCTGTAAACGCGGGGCCAGACTCTCTGAGATCTGTCCCGCCAATCCGGGTTTGATCTCCTCCAGCTGGCCTTCATAGGCATCTATAGCCGAATTCACGGCCACCAATTGAACAGTGATCTCCTGTTTTCGGGACTCAAGATCTGTGATCGTGCTGATGATCTGTTCGGTCTGAGCATCCACAGCCAAAAGGTTACTTTCGTTCATGAAATCCTGAAGCTCCTGCTCCATTTCACTCAATTCACCCTCAATCTTATCGCGTTCATTCCTTAAAAACGCAAGGGCAGAGGTTGCCATGGTACGGTTTTGCTGAGTGGATAACCGGGAATAGGTGTTCATGGTCAGGTTCACGATAAAAGCCGCTTCGGCCGGTAAGGGACTTTCATAGGAAATGCGAACAACATCAGTTTCGCGGTCAATTTGCTGGGCCGACATATTGTTCCGGATCCGCATGGCCACGGTATCACGGCTGGTGGTGGTTGAATCCTCAGGGTAGGCTCTCCATAAAACCGGCATTTTATGACCGCTTTCTAAAAATTGTTTCGACATAATACTGTCGGCCAGTTCCTCAGAAAGGGTGCGCGACTGAATGATCTGCAACTCGTTGTTGATGGTACTTCCCATGCCGATCCCGTAGGTGGTGGTCAGCAGGTTAGAGAGGTCAGAGCCGGCCATGGAGTAGTTATTCTTGCTTTCATTGATGAAGATCGTGCCTTCACTGCTGTAAATGGGGATCTGACGAATAGCGAGAAACGCTGCGATCACTGAAAAAACACCAACAAAGAGGATCAGTGTCCACTTATGTTGAAGCAGGGTGCCAAACAATTTTAACAGATCGATCTCATCCTCAGCCGGGCTGTTTGGTCGGTTCGGGTTGCCACCGGAAATACCATTACGGTAAAATCCGTTGTTACTACCGGTATTCGGATTGTGATGTTCGTTGGAAGATATACTCATGATCTTATAAAGAATTAGCTCCTGACGAAGCAAGGTAATAAATATAGGTCAAAAACGGTGTGAAGGGTTTAACCCGCTGCCGTTTGTTTAGTTTCCGCCCAGGCGGTCAATGATGATAATTGACGTTGCGATCGCGGATATCACCGGGGCCACTACTCCCACATAATCCCTGAAGGAAGGCTTACGCTTTACCCTGACGGTCACGGTCTGATCATTGGTCACCACAAACTCATTCATGCCCGGCGGAAATGGCTCCTCAAACCGGTATTTGAATTTCTCCATGGTCTGAAGCTGATTGTTTGAATCGTACTCCTGCACGTTGATCTCCACACGCATCTTGGACCAGTCCAGGTCGATCTCGTTGCCCCGCAGGGTTTGGGGGCCAAAGCTGTAGGTCAGTAATAACGGCAGGGTGGTGCCTTTGGGAACCAGGTAACGTCCTGCACTTCCCACATCGCCCCACACATTCACGGAATCAGCCAGCTGCCCGGGTTCAGCAATGCGGATAATGCGTTCCCCTAAACGAAATTGCTGGGATTGTGGGGTATTCCGGAGAGTCTGTGCGTTTGCGGTGTGAAACCCGATCCACAGAAAACAAAATAGTACGACACTTAAAATTGATCTCATGCGCTCTTATTACTTGTAAAAATTATTCAGCTAAAAATAGTAAAATTACGTCCAAATGCCTTCATCAACTTCGGGAAATCTTGATCAGTGGATTAGTATCAGGTGTTCACTTTCGCGGCGACTGAATCCAAGCTTCTCAAGATCATTCAAAACGGGGTTGATCTCATACTCCACCCGGAAATTCTGCCAGGTGAAAGCCTCCAGGTCCAGCAGTCCGCATGAAGCCCGGGGATCCCCATCTCTCGACTGCCCCACGCTGCCCGGATTGATCAGGGCCTTATGTCCGTTTGAAAGCAGATTAAGCCCAATGGTATCCGTGACCAAAGCCGGCCGATGGGTGTGCCCCACAAAACAAAGATCCTGCTCCAGGTCTTGCAGGATAGGCCGAATGGCGAAGGCACTTTCCAGGTAGGTCCATTCCGTTGGGTGAACCGGGGAGGCGTGCGCCGCCATCCAGGAATGGCCATGGGTGGATCCGGTGAGGGTGAGCGGAAGCTCCCGTAGCCACTGAATATACGTATCCTCAAGCAAGGTTCGGGTGAGCTCGATCAGCTTTCGATTGGGATTTCGAAAAACCTTAAGGGACAGTTCTTCCGTAACCCCGGCATCGTGATTCCCCTTCACACACCGGATATTTTTTTCCCTGATCAGCTCCATACATTCTTTGGGATGAGGTCCATAGCCTACCAGGTCCCCCAGGCACAGCCATTCCTCCGGCTGCTCCTTTTCCAGTCGCTCCACCACTGCCTTCAAAGCCGGCAGGTTGGCATGTACATCCGATAAGATCGCGATCTTCGACACAGTAATTTTACTTTATTTGATTTGGGGCTAAAACATCCGTCCGAACTTACCCCATATCCCGGTTAAATTAAACCGTTTTGTTGTGGGAAAACGACCATCCAGCCAAAAATAAAAAGAGTCATCCCACCTCTAGCGCAAGCGTCCCGCTTGTGCGGAGGTTGGATTAGACTTGGTTGCCCTGCTTCACAACCCAATCCCTGTCCCTTGCCCTCCGGCTCGTTGAGGTTAAGCCGGTAAGTTAATTTCATCGCCGCAGGGTAAGGGAACGCCTTGGTTACTACGGCGCACTGTCTAACGATTGAAGCATGGGTAGGAAGGAAAATCTTGCAAAGAGTCGTCTGACGGATTGGTTGAATTAGGTTTGGTTGCCCTCTTAAATCTTTTAAGTTTTTAGCGTAGCGGTAACTTAAAAGTACAAGCCCTGAAAAAGTAAGACCTGCAATAAAAGGCAGAACTTGACAAGTCTGTGACTTGTTTTATGTATGAAGGGTTTGACATGCAAAACTTATGAGGATCTGGAAATTATGTCACTTTGTTGTTATCCATTTTACCCGAAAGATATTCACAGGCCTATTCATACCTGTTTGCCCTGTAAACGACCTCATCTGTCTTCTCCTTGGCAAGGAGAAGGACTCTTTTTATGGTTGATAAGTAGTTTATGTAGTTTAGGCTTTGGTTACTATCTCGTTTAGAACCGGGATTATCAGGATTTGAAGAGTGATTTACTGGATACACTTCGAAACCTGCCTGCCGGCGAGGCAGGTTCAATATTCCTTGCTCAATGTTCGATATTCACGTTGTCATCCTGAGCGCAGTGAGGTTTAATGCAGGTTTGACAAGTATAACGCGAAGGATCTCAAAGTGTGGATTGGCAAGTTGTATAAACTTTGAGATCTCTTGAGGGCAACAACCTAAACTAGCGCAAGCGTCATCCCGAAAGTCGGGATGCGGTGGTTGGTCAGGCTTGGTTGCCCTAATCCCGACCTCATCTGTCTTCTCCTTGGCAAGGAGAAGGACTCTTTTTTATGGTTGATAAGTAGTTTATGTAGTTTAGGCTTTGGTTGCTATCTCGTTTAGAACCGGGATTTACGGGATTAAAGTACGATTATCAGGATCCACTTCGATATTCAATATTCCTTGTTGGATATTCTACGAGTCATCCTGATCCGCCGGCTGGCGGAGAAGGACTCTTTTTATGGTTGATAAGTAGTTTATGTAGTTTAGGCTTTGGTTACTATCTCGTTTAGAACCGGGATTATCAGGATTTGAAGAGTGATTTACTGGATACACTTCGACATTCAATATTCCTTGCTCAATGTTCGATATTCACGTTGTCATCCTGAGCGAAGTGAGGTTTAATGCAGGATTGACAAGTATAACGCGAAGGATCTCAAAGTGTGGATTGGCAAGTTGTATAAACTTTGAGATCTCTTCCCCTTAAAAGTATCAGCCCTGAGAAAATTAGACCTGCAAAAAACCGGAAATTGACAAGTCTGTGACTTGTATTAGATCTCGGATATTTGACCTGAAAAAAGTGATAAGATCTACCACTAGAGCAAGCGTCCCGGAATCATGGTCAAAGCGAATGCCAAACAAATTTCATCAATACATTATACATTCATACATGCTATATTTAGAAAAGCAGAAATTGAACTCATATGAGAAAACCCAACGAGCTTATAAAAGAGGCATTACAGCTTAAGCCAAAAGAAAAAGCAAATTTGATTGAGGCACTATTGAAAAGCCTTGATGCTCCGGACGAGGCATTGGATACCTTGTGGAAACAAGAATGTGAAAGCAGAATAGATGCCTATGACAAAGGAAAGCTGAAAACAATGTCCGTACAGGAAGCCTTTG
>JAASTO010000025.1 GCA_021767245.1 Balneolaceae bacterium | reverse complement strand
TTACGGTCCTGCTGAAACCAAAGCGGATGATTATGACTTTTGGCTTCTCCGTAATAAGCCATGGCAAAATCAGGATCGATCTCCCTAGCTCGCTTGAAAGCCCTGGCGGCATCAGCATATTCAAAATTATGCAGGAATTTCATGCCTTCCATGAAATCAGCTTGTGCGGCTGCATCTCCTGAGTTTGGGAAATCGATCTTTCCTAAGGTCCTTTCCTGAGCGAAAAGCCCGGTTGTTAAAACTGTTATTGCAAAGGCAATCAGCACAATTTTATTCAAAAGTCGCATGTCGGTTAGATTGAGTTTTTAAAATTAGCTTCAAACGCATTCGGTAATCGCGTAAAATAAATTAATGCCGCTGTACAGTCGTCACATCCATCAGTTTTCCTTTGATCATGACGTGAGACAGGCTCCGCATATTGGATATATCTTCTGCAGGATTTGATTCCAGAATGATGAGGTTGGCCAGCTTGTCCTTTTCCAGGGTTCCAAAATCATCCTCACGTCTCATGGCCATCGCCCCATTTTTAGTGGCCATCACTATCAGGTCATTTGGATCAATTCCAGCCTCCTGCATCATCTCCATTTCATCATAAATGGATATCCCGTGTAGCGTTCCCGGATTTCCGGCATCGGTTCCCACAACAATAGGGATCCCAGCCTCATACAGTCTTTTGAGGTTTTGCAGCATCACATCTGAGGACATACCTGTATCAGGATCAAATGCCTGCAATCGATCTTTAAATGCCTCACTCATTCTTGGATGATCCTTGAATTGTGAGGCTGTTGTTATGAGTTCCCGCGTTCTTTGGTCCACACAGCCGTTGGGATCGGTAATAGGGATCGGGGCAATATCTGCCGCACCCCTGAAAGCTACCGTATATCCGGCCCCTACGATCAGCGTTGGGTTATAAATAGTACCCTGTTCTTTCATCAGGTTTATAAACTCCTCGTCTATCAGCCGATCCTGAACGCTATGAACCAGTAATTTAGCTCCACTTTTTACAGCCGCTTTAGCTTGCTCCAGTGTCGTTGCGTGCACGATCATCTGATTATCATGCTTTTCTATTTCATCAGCGGCCGCTCTTACCCGGCTCATATAATCTTCGTCATCTGCCCTGATCATCCAGAATTTTACCCCTGTACTTCCCAACGCCGACATGTACTGAACCATTTTTACCCCGGTCTCCTCAGAATCGAGTTGAACCAGTACTCTATCTGAAGGCAGGTCAAATGGAGCTCCGGGCACTGGTGTCAGTAAAGGTCCGGCTGCAGCCACGTGTGGAGCCTTCGGATTTTCTTCAGCCTGTTCTTGCAAGGCAACTGACCAGCTCATTCCCCCAACATCATACACCCCGGTAACGCCCGAACAAAGATAGGTATCATAATATCTCTCCGGATTCCGTTCCTGATAGGCCGCTATTTCGGTAAAGGGGTAAGTTTCATTGAGGTCCATGGCATCGGGTCGGCTGTCAAAAAAACCGGTTTGAAAGAAATGCATATGCGCATCAATTAAACCCGGGGTAATAAATTTCCCGGCAGCATCCACCACTTCGGTTCCCATCGTAACTGAGCAATCGCCGGCTTCACCAATACAATCGATCGCGTTATCTCGGATCAGTATTTCACTATTCTCGATAGGTTGACCTCCGTTGCCATCAAATACGGTGGCTCCTTTTATGACTAAATAGGTGTGTTCTGTGGAGCCGGATGAGCAGCCTATAAAGAGTGTTATGCTTATAATTAAGGTTAAAAACGTGCGGATTCTCATAGTTGTCAGGTCAAGTGATCTTATACCTATGAATAAAGCTATAATGACGTTCATATCAAACTTTTTGAAAGAATTGCGTCATGAACACAGGTGCAATTCATACAATCTTCAGACTATTTATTTAGATGATACTGTTCTATGCCTATATTTCATCAAACTTTAAAAATCAATCAGGAGGTAATCCTATGAATTACATTACTAAACGATCGGCTATGCTGACCATGATCCTCTCAGTGGGGCTCATGTTATCAGCTATGGCTCAATCCGGCCTTACTCCGACAGATGTGGCCAAGATCAAGAGTGTTGGTTCCGTTTATCTGTCTCAGGACGGAAACACAGCAGCCTATACCCTTTCGGTACCGGCAGATCCGATGAAGGAAAACAAACCGGCCAGTTCACATCTGTATCTGCTGGATGTGGGATCCGGTGAATCCCATCCCTTTATAACTGGTCGCAGCGTTAGCGGCATTGCCTTCCGGCCAAACTACAACAGCATTACCTACCTCGATCGTCAGGAAGGAGATGATACCCGTTCCATTTATGAGATCTCACTGAATGGAGGAGAAGCTCAAAAGCTCTATTCTTTTAAAACGAACATTTCCGGGTATGAATGGGCACCGGACGGCAATCATATTATTTTCCGCGCCACCCAACCCAGGGAAACCTCACCGTCTCCTTTACCATATACGCCTGAGATCTACGAAGAAAACCTCAGTGAAACCAAGGCATATATTCAAAACGTAGCTATGCCGGGACATATGCCTCACCACATAGATATTGACGGACATGTAACCGCTGCCACCTGGAGTCCCGACCAAACCAAAATGGCTCTTGCCGTAGCTCCTTCACCCCTTGTAGATGATTTTTATATGGCACAAAAGGTTTATGTAATGGACCACAAAACAAGGGAGATCATCTCTGAAGTGGATCATGAAGGAAAACTTGGTGCGTTTAAATGGAGCCCGAATGGTGACAAGATCGCTATGATAGCCGGAGCGGATATCAACGACCCGATCGACGGCAGATTGAAAATTGTGGATCCTGAAACCGGTTCAACCCAAATTTTACAGAAAAACCTGAAAGGCAAATTTGAACAGGTAGAATGGGTGGATAACAACACCCTTCACTACTTAGTGAGCAAAGGTGTTTGGTCTGAATTCGGTACCATAAAAAGTGATGGCAAACAGATGAAGGCCATTCTACCTACCGGAGGTCCGATTCTTTCTTCCTTTGCAAGTGCAGCAAATGGTACGGTCGTGTTTGATGCGAACACTCCTCAACATCCGGATGAAGTTTACCTGATGAAAAAAGGAGAAAAATCACCCACCCGAGTGACGAACAGTAATCCATGGCTCGATGATAAAGAACTGGGTAAACAGGAAGCTATCTCCTACACTACCAAGGACGGAATGGAGATCGAAGGATTGCTGATCTACCCTGTAAATTATGAGCAGGGAATTCGTTATCCTACCGTAACTGTGGTACATGGCGGACCTGAAGCTCATTACAGTAATGGATGGCTGACCGCTTATTCCATGACCGGTCAAATGGGTGCCGCCGATGGCTTTGCCGTATTTTACCCGAACTATCGCGGAAGTACAGGCCGGGGCCTTGAATTTGCTATGAGTAGTCAGGGCGACCTTGCCGGTGCCGAGTTTGACGATATCGTGGAAGGTGTTGATTACCTGATCGAGCAAGGAATTACAGACAAGGATAAAGTAGGTGTGACCGGTGGCTCTTACGGTGGATATGCCACTGCCTGGATGAGCACCCGTTACAGTGACCGGTTTGCGGCCGGTGTGATGTCAGTCGGTATCAGTAACAACCTCTCTAAGTGGGGAACCTCTGATATCCCTGAAGAGCTGTTCCACGTGCACGCCCGCAAACGTATCTGGGATGATTATATGGGATACCTCGAGCGCAGCCCAATTTACCATGTTGATAATGCCAAAACTCCACTTTTGATCATGCACGGTAAGGAAGATACACGTGTTGACCCGGGACAATCTTATGAGCTGTACCGCCATATCAAGACACGAACAGACACACCGGTTCGACTGGTGCTTTATCCCGGTGAAGGTCACGGAAACCGTAATGCAACTGCTCGATATGACTTCAGCCTTCGCATGATGCGCTGGTTCAATCAGTATTTAAAGGGAACCGAAACCCAACGTCCTGATTCTGAACTGGAAATAGAAGCCGTTTCAATCGATAATTAAGATCCCACCCGGTTCTGAATTTACGAAGCCTGACTTGTGTTATACAGGTCAGGCTTTTTTAATGCGTGTGATCGTACATTCCTGAAATATGAAAACTACCCACTCAAAGGTTTGTGAAATAATAAAAGCCCATCACGCCGGCGGCAATAACTTTTAATCCGGTGGCAACCATAAATCCGGCAAATGCTCCTAAAGCAGACCTGAGAGCCCGGTCTGACTTCTGTCCTGCAATAAGTTCTCCGATAAAGGCTCCGAGTAATGGTCCGACTACAAATCCAATCGGCGGGAAAAACAGTCCGGCAATCAGCCCCAGAATACTGCCCGTGATCCCATAAGGCGTTCCTCCTGATTTTTTTGTAGCCCAGGCAGGAAGTGCATTATCCAGTACAAAGCCGAAAATAATCACGATCAGCAACCAAACGATCATGAAGGTGAGTGAAAACGGACTGTGCAGGATCTGCAGGATGAGCAACCCAATGTAACTAAAAGGGAGACCGGGAGCCACGGGTAGAAAAGCACCGATCAGACCAACGAGAATAAAAATACTGCCTAATATGATCCAGAATAATTCCATGATCCTTACACGTTTGGTTGAGTGATTTTGTTACAAGGTAGTTGAATGTACTTTGAATTTCCTGATGGAAAACCAGCCAAACAATGGTCCGGCAAACAGGATCAAAAATGCCCATGGCGTCAACCATTCCACCCAAACTGCCGTCAGGATCTGAATACTGATGATAGTGGTAGCAAAACCAATACTGTTAACCAGCGTCAATCCGGTGGCCACATAAGACCGATCTGCCGAACGGGCTACCAGAGTTGAGAATTGGGGGGAGTCCGAAACCACGCTGATCCCCCAAATTACCATGACCAAGAGAAACACCGGGTATGGAAGATCAAAGATAAATGGGGATATCAGGCAGCAGATCCCGGAGATCATCAACGACACAGTAGCCACATATTTACTGCCTCTCTTCTGAGAAAGATACCCGCCGGCAATACAGCTTAAACACCCCACGGCAATGATCAGAAATGACCAGATCGGTACATTCAATTGACCATCAATATCTGAATTATAAAAGGCGATCATCACCGGCACAAACGCCCAGAAAGTGTACAACTCCCACATATGTCCAAAGTAACCAAAGGCCGCTGATCGAAAATTCCGGTCTTTAAAAAGCTTGAACATAACAGAGGGTTTGAAGTCACCTTTCTTTCCGCCATAAGGACCATCATTGACCGTCAGAAGCAACAATAACCCGCCTGAGACACTCAATACCGAAGTACTCACCATCACAAAACGCCAAGGCAGATCGGCTCCGGCAAACTTCAGGAAATGTGGAAAAGCTGTGCCCAGCACCAGCGCCCCTACCAGGTAACCCAATGCCTTTCCAAGTCCTTCCTTGTGCCAGTCGGAGGCTATCTTCATTCCTACCGGGTAAATTCCGGCCAAAAAGAATCCGGTTAAAAAACGGGCTGATAATAATGTTGTGTATCCGGATGCAAAGATCACGGAAAGGTTAAAGATTGCACCCAAAACAGAACAGAGAAAGAAAACTTTCACAGGAGAATACCGGTCAGCCATATTCATAGCCGCAAAGATAAGCGTACCAATGATGAAGCCCGCCTGTACCACCATGGTAACATGCCCAACCGCTGAAAGATCCAATGATAATTCAAGGATCAGGTCAGGCAACACAGCATTGCCTGCGAACCAAAGGGAGGTCCCTGCAAATTGTGACAACACAATAACAGGTAAAATAAAACGGGGATTCTTCAGGCTCATCTGATATGAATTATTTCAGGTCCAGGTCATGGATCAACGACGGATCACTCAATAATTCTACCGCCTGATTGATCTCATCCTTAAAGAAATGATCTTCATCTGCATGGGCGATGTGCTCACGAATATATTGATGCGCTTTTTCTATCCCTGCGCCCGGTTTTAGCGGTTTTCTGAAATCCAGGGCCTGTGCAGCGGTGAACAGCTCAATGGCCAATACCTGCTCGACATTTTTATATACGTTCAGCAGTTTCAAAGCACCAATACTTCCCATGCTCACATGATCCTCCTGCCCAAGGCTGGTGGGGATGGAATCTACAGAAGCCGGGTGGCACAGTACCTTGTTTTCTGAAACCAGTGCTGCCGCTGTGTATTGCGGGATCATAAAACCGGAGTTGATACCGGTTTCCTCCATCAGTAATTCCGGCAATCCATCATGTCCCTCCAGCATCAGGTAGGTTCTCCTTTCAGAAATACTGGCAAGTTCAGCCAGTGCAATGGCTGCAAAATCCAAAACGAGAGCAAGTGGCTGACCATGAAAATTTCCTCCTGATATGATATCCCCATCCTGAAATACCAGGGGATTATCCGTCACAGAATTGATCTCTGTTTCCACCACTCTCACACAATGCTCGATAGAATCCCGGCTGGCTCCATGCACCTGCGGAATGCATCGGAGGGAATAGGGATCCTGTACCTTACCGCAATTTCTGTGAGATTCCAGGATCTCACTTTTTTCCAGAAGATGGCGCACATTGGCCGCTACCGTTTGCTGACCATTGTGTGGGCGAATTTCATGTATGCGTTTATCAAAGGGTTTGATGCTGCCCTGAAGAGCTTCAAGGCTCATAGCACCCAACAAATCTGCCACTTTTAACAAATGAAGGGTCTTTTCCAATACATAAGCTCCATAAGAACTCATCAGTTGGGTCCCGTTTATCAGAGATAAACCGTCTTTTGCCTGCAAATCGATGGGTTCAAGGTTATGCTTTTTCAATACTTCATCGGCAGGGATCGTATCGGTTCCGTCCTCATTCCAGAATAACCCAAAACCCAGAAGAGGCAGCGACATATGTGATAGCGGGGCAAGGTCACCCGAAGCCCCGACACTGCCCTTTTCAGGAACAACGGGAATCAGGTCATGGTCGATGAAGTAAACAAGCCGTTTGAAGGTTTCCATAGAGATACCTGAATAACCGATCCCCAATGCATGGATCTTTAGCATCAGCATCAGTCTCGATATCTCTTTTGGGATTAGGTCGCCGGTGCCCACAGAATGTGACAATATCAGGTTTCTTTGAAGTTGTTTTAGCTGATCACCACTTATGCGTTTGTTGGCGAGTATCCCGAATCCAGTGTTGATACCGTAAAAGGCCTCATCTTTTTTCAGTGCATCTTCAACGACCTTTCGGGAACGCTGAACTGTCCCCGCATCTTTTTTGAGTTCGTTTATTGATTTCTCGAGATCTTTATAAAGCGATCGAATGCCGATATCTATCATGATTTCCCTTTATTTATTTTGCCATTGAAGGTCGTCAGAACCTTCATGGAATTCAATCCTTTCTTGCAACCCACTTCCTGTTTAAGTATCATCGGACACTCTAAATCTTTTTAAATCTTAACCAACTTATAAGCATTATGGCAAACGGTAATGCCGCCACCGCTAATGACTTCTTCGGTCATCCGCGCGGACTTTCGACCTTATTTTTTACTGAATTATGGGAACGCTTCAGTTATTACGGGATGCGCGCCCTTCTTGTACTTTTCATGACCGCTGAAGCCCTGGGTGATAATCCCGGTCTCGGTTTCAGTGTGGGTGAAGCTACAGCTATTTACGGTATCTACACCTTTTTTGTGTATGTACTGTCACTGCCGGGAGGCTGGGTTGCCGATAACATCTGGGGACAGAAAAAAGCGGTATTTGTAGGTGGTTGTATCATTGCCGCCGGACACTTCAGCATGGCCATCCCCACAACCACATTCTTCTTTATCGGCCTGGCGCTGATCGTGATCGGTACCGGTTTACTGAAACCCAACGTGAGTTCTATGGTGGGTGATATTTACCCTGAAGGTGGTGCCCGTCGCGATGCCGGTTTCTCCATTTTCTACATGGGTATCAACCTTGGTGCCATTCTCGGGCCACTGCTTTGTGGCTTGCTTGGTGAAGGATACAACTGGCACTACGGATTCTCTCTGGCCGGATTTGGCATGGTCCTTGGATTGATCTCCTATAAAATTGGAGATAAATACTTGCAAGGGGCCGGTGAACTGGATGATACCTTCACAGAAGAACAGGTCAGCAGAAAAAGCAAGATCTTCTACACGGTTTCCTCCATTTTTATAGCTATCGTGGTGGTATTTGGATTCCTTCAAAGTTCCGGAGCCATTGATGTTGCTCTTGATGCCCTGGCTCAGAATCTTGGCATCGTGGCTGTGATCATCACTCTTTTATTTTTTGGATACATCATCTTTTTCGGAGGCCATAATACAGAAGAAAAGAAACGCTTAGGTGTGATCTTCTGGCTATTTATCTTAGCGGCCCTCTTCTGGAGTGGTTTTGAGCAAGCCGGTTCTTCCCTGAACCTTTTTGCCTCTGATCTTACCAATCGTGCTGCCGGACCAAGTTCATTTCTTAGCGGTTACGGAGCACTATTGGTTACATTTATAATTGCACTGCCTGTCGGTTACTACGTGCTAAAAGCCTTCAGACGGGATGACCTTTGGGGCATGGCAAAATTTGCCCTTGTAGCCTCAGCCGTTGGCCTGATCGGCTTTCTGTATTGGGTATTCAGTCAGATAGGTGACGGATGGATCATTCCTGCAAGTACCCTGCAGCTGATCAATCCAACCTTTATTGTGATCTTTGCCCCAATCTTTGGATTCATGTGGACCTGGCTCGCATCCAGAAATGCCAACCCTTCCATTCCCGTTAAGTTTGGGTTAGGCCTTTTTGGCCTGGCAGCCGGTTTCTTTGTTCTCTCCTGGGGATCTGCCAATGCCTCTGCAACAAACTTGGTTTCTCCGGCATGGTTGATCGTAACCTACTTCCTGCATACAGCCGGTGAGCTTTGTTTATCTCCGGTAGGACTTTCATCCATGACCAAGTTAGCTCCTAAGAACAGAGTGAGTCAGATGATGGGAATCTGGTTTGTGGCGGCTGCTTTGGGTAACCTAATGGCAGGTCTTGTGGCCGGTCAGCTGGAGAGTCTTGCCCCTGCAGGCTTATTCCAGATGGTAGCCATTATTGTCGGTGGTGGTGGGGTGGTTGCCCTGCTTGCTGCACCTGGCGTCAGAAAGCTTATGGGGGATATTGAATAAACATCCTTAAATACAGAACTTTTAAAAGCTCCTTCAAATAACATGAGGGAGCTTTTTTATTTTCTCTACTTTTCTCAGGCCTGAAAGAATTCCTCAAGCTTTTCAACATTGCTTTTTGAACCGATATACACAGGCGTACACTCGTGTATTGAATTCGGTTCAATTTCCATGATCCGTCTCCATCCATCTGACGATAACCCACCGGCCTGTTCAATAATGAAACTCAGAGGATTGCATTCGTACATCAATCTAAGTTTCCCATTCGGATATTTGCTGCTATCCGGATACATGAATATTCCGCCCTGCAGTAAAGTTCTGTGTACATCAGCCGCCATACAGCCGATATACCTTGCCTTATACGGCCTGTTAGTTTCGGGGTCGAAAGTCTGACAATACTTCACGTATTTTTTTAGTGCTTCATCCCAATAGATATAGCTGCCTTCGTCTGTGCTATAGATATTACCTTCTTCCGGGATCTGGACCTCTTTTTCTGACAGGATAAATTCTCCAATACTTGGATCTAGGGTAAATAGCTGTACACCCATGCCCGTTGTATACGCCAGGATCGTGCTCGAGCCATAGAGTACATATCCTGCCGCAACCTGTTTTGTACCTGGTTGCAGGGCATCATTTTCTGTTAATTGCTTTTTATGATCCGGACGCATATAAATTGAGAAAATACTCCCGATCGTGGCACTGATATCAATATTTGAAGATCCGTCGAGTGGATCCATGTACACCATATATTTACCGGATTCATCACTTAAACGCACCACGCCTTCGTTTTCCTCTGAAATAACCATGCATGTTATGTTGGATCTTTCAAGAGCTAACTGAAGTTGTTCGTTGGCAAACAAATCCAGTTTTTTAACCGATTCTCCGTGTACATTCATAACCCCATCAACTCCCAATATGTTTGTGATACCGGCTTTATTAACTTCACGGGATATGATCTTCGCGGCCAGAGCTATATCTCTTAGAAGCTGAGACAGTTCACCCCTCGCTCCGGGAAACTTATTTTGGGCATGAATGATATACTCTTCTAAAGTTGTTAGTTTATTCATAATCTTTTTAACTCCGGAGTGAATTTTGAGTATGCATGTTACTTAGAAATTGAACTGCATCCCAATGATCAATGCCTGATAATTATTTTGAGCATCTGATGCAAAATCCTGAACCTCTCCCAGTAAAACGAGGTTATCGGTTACATGATATCGACTGAATACCATGAGTAGCTCGTTGGTGATATCCGGTGAACTTCCAACCACAGTCGTAGCTGCATCTTGTGATCCCTCACCATAACTTAAGCCAAGGGTTACTCTATTCAGATCATAGGTTACTTCGCCATACCACTGAGTAGCATTCACTTCAGCTTGTTCCAAACCGGTTCCTGTTAAACTGATCCCGATCAATCCATCGGCACCCACACTCTGTGTTTCTGAGTAAGCGCCGGTTATTCTTAGATCTTTAGCCGTCAACCTCGCCCCCAGGTCCCAACCTGAGATATCATAGCTGTAATCATCACTCACAACTTCAACGGCCTGCGACATACCTCCAAGCCAAAGGTCAACGGTGCCCGAATTAAGATCTATTAAATAATTTGCCTGCGCTTCCAGGCGGGGAGTAGCCGTCTGAATCTGCTGACCTGAAGCTCCACTCGGTTTTTCAGGATTGATCAGACCTGCTTTGATCCTAAATCCGCTAAAATCTGGAGTGGTATAGATTATTCTCGGATTGAAATTGGCGTAGGTGTAACCACTCCCAATTCTACCCAAAGTAGCATTGGCAGCATCCGGTCCGCCAAACCGGCCTACGCCCATTCCACTTCCGGCATCAGCAATGGAACTGCTGTTAAATATACCGAAACCCTTACCAATGTTGATGTCGCCAAATTCTCCGGACAATTGGATATCCGCAATACGTCCTTCAAACAATCCCTCATTTTGGATACTTGGGCCTTGAAGGTGGTGATTGATCTGAAAAATTCCTTTCACGTTTATTCCATTCATTTCGGGAGCCTTTATCGAAAACGTGATATTTGCAGGATTGAACCCGGACATTATCCTTGTTCCAAACTGAGCAGAACCATCAGTGTTAAAATTTTCATGTTCTGAAGCTACTATGAACACGGGCAGCTGCCCAGAGACTGTGAATGCCCAATCATTTTCACTTTTAAATTGTACTCCCTGTGCCATGAGGGGTTGATTTAATATTATGACTAAAAATATCAGACATAATATGCCTATGTTTGAACGTATTATTCGTCTTGATGAATTCATTTTCTTCTATTTTTTGAGTTTTCTTTAGGTAAATAAATATTTCCTGATCAAAGGACCATGAATACCAATGCTGCAAGTACAGCTCCAACTGCCGGTGCAGCTATTGGAACCCAAGAATAAGCCCAGTCATTGTTTCCTTTATTCGGAATGGGTAATACGGCATGAGCCAGCCTTGGGCCAAGATCACGAGCCGGATTAATGGCATACCCTGTAGGACCACCTAATGCCAGACCAATTCCAAAAACCAACAACCCCACAGGCAGTGCTGCCAATGAGCCAAGCCCAAATCCAACTTCTTGTCCACCTATGGTGATGGATTTCAGAATCTGACCATTTGAATCCATGAACCCGGGATCGGTCAAAAAGAAAACACCGAAGACAAGAATGAATGTACCTATGGTTTCCGTTATAAAATTGGAACCGTAATTTCGGATTTCGGGTGCTGTTGAGAATACGGCCAGGATCGTACCCGCATCTTCTGTTGCGTCGAAATGTTTCTTATAGGCCAGCCAGGTCAGGAATCCACCGAAGAAGCCGCCTGCTACCTGTGCTAGTATATAGGGTACTACCATTGCCCATTCAAATAATCCGGCTGTGGCCAGCCCTATGGTTACGGCTGGGTTGATATGGGCTCCACTGAATTGCCCCATGGTATAAACAGCTATAAAAACCCCCATTCCCCATCCCCAAGTGATGACGATCCAGCCTCCGCCATTTCCCTTGGTTTTACTCAAAATCACGTTTGCAACTACTCCACAACCAAACAGTAGTAAGATTGTGGTTCCAATAAATTCTGCTAAAATCGGGCTCATGATAAATTCTCCATTTGTATTTATTTTTGTGTTCAACACATGCAGTTTAGATAGTACTTTCCTACATGTACTTGAATAATTCACCTACCGGATCGCTTAAAGTGCTGCTGCGGTAAGCTGTTTAGTTCTTTGTTTGGTAATGCAGCACTACCTGTCGTCGGCCCAGGTTATTGCAGCATTAACAGCTCGCTGCCATCCTTTAGTGATCTCTTTCACTTTTTCTGGATCCATTTTCTGCTCAAATTTTTTATCTACCTGCCACATCTTGCGGATCTCTTCGATATCATCCCAATAGCCGACGGCTAATCCAGCAAGGTAGGCGGCTCCAAGAGCTGTTGTTTCCGTGATCACAGGCCTTATCACCGGCACATCTTCAATCAGGTCACTTTGAAACTGCATCAGTGTATCATTGACGGTCGCTCCCCCATCTACACGAAGCTCTTTCACATCAATTCCGGCATCCGCTCTCATAGCATTTAACAGGTCAAGTACCTGATAAGCTATGGAATCTTGAGCGGCTCGTGCCAGATGGGCTCGATTTGTTCCCCGTGTGATTCCAACCATAATACCGCGGGCATGTTGTTTCCAGTGAGGAGCACCAAGACCGGCAAAAGCAGGTACTAAGTACACACCGTCAGAATCCTCGACTTTATTCGCAAAATATTCGATATCCTGAGACTCTTGTATTATGCTCATCTCATCCCTAAGCCACTGTACAACGGCTCCTCCAATAAACACAGAGCCTTCAAGAGCATACTGTGTTTTACCGTTGATCTTCCAGGCAACGGTTGTCAAAAGGTTATTCTCAGATTTGATGGGTTCATCCCCAACATTCATAAGCATGAAACATCCGGTTCCGTAGGTGTTTTTCACCATTCCGGGTTCCGTACACATCTGACCAAACAATGCGGCCTGCTGATCACCGGCTATGCCTGCTATCGGTACCTTACTTGCAAAAAGTGTGGTTTTGGTCCGCCCGTATTCTTCGCTCGATTGCCGTACTTCCGGTAACATATTCGCCGGGATATCCATCAGTTCCAGTAGGTCTTCATCCCATTCCATGGTGTTGATGTTAAAAAGCATTGTTCGGGATGCATTGGTTACATCGGTGATATGAAGTTCACCTTGTGTGAAATTCCAGATCAGCCATGAGTCGATGGTCCCAAATGCCAGTTTTCCCTGTTCAGCTTTTTCACGGGCGCCTTCAACATTATCAAGGATCCATTTTACTTTTGTCCCTGAGAAATAAGAATCGATCACAAGGCCTGTTTTATCCTGTATCATCTCGGCGTGACCGTTTTCCTTTAAACTGTCACAATAATCTGAGGTACGTCTGTCTTGCCAAACGATCGCATTATAAATGGGCTTGCCGGACTCCCGGTCCCAAACCACCGTGGTTTCACGCTGATTGGTAATACCAATCCCTGAAAGCGCTTTTCCGTTAATACCTGCTGAAGCCACCGCCTCGGCTGCAACCCCTGCCTGTGAAGACCAGATCTCCTGAGCATCGTGTTCTACCCAACCCGGCTTAGGATATATTTGCCGGAATTCTTTCTGAGCTACTGAGACGATCTCGCCTTTCTTATTGAAAAGCATGGCCCGTGAGCTGGTTGTACCCTGATCTAATGCTAATATGAATGTTTCCATAGTGACAGTTGGTTAGTTTTAGTTTTTAATTACTAATTCCTTTGGTTCGTATTTCTCTAACAAATATCGGTTGGCAACTTTGGTGAATTCCTGAATCTGATTTTCAGCCCATGCCTGATCGTGACCCAATTCCTTTGCCATCAATTCTGCTACAGCAGGAGTCATATCAATGGCTGCTTTGGCATCCAGAAACAGCATTCTAATACGGCGTGCCAGAACATCTTCTACCGTTCTGGCCATTTCATACCTTGCAGCCCAAATAACTTCTGCCTTAATATGTTCATAATCTTCATGAAGTTTTTCCTTTAAAACATCGTCCGCTTCGGCTAAAGCTATAACTTCTTCTTTGTCTGAACCATAAAAGTATAACGGATCTTCAAAGTCGGTACTCGTTTCATGACCGTGGATCTTCATCTCTTCACTTGTAGACCTTCTTTTTCCGATCCCTGACACCGATTCTGCTTTATCAACGGTATCCTCACCCATTTTCCTGAATGTGGTCCATTTACCCCCGGTAATAGTGATCAGGCCTGATTCTGAGACAATCAGTTTATGACTTCTCGAAATTTCCTTGGTTTTGGTATCTCCCTCTTTTGGAGCCGCCAGGGGACGCAATCCGGCAAATATGCTTTTTACATCTTTACGGGTTGGTTTTTTGGCCAGATACTTCTGTGCGGTTTTTAAAATAAATTCAATCTCTTCTTCTAAAGCAACCGGCTCTAGGCTGTGTTCATCCAATGGAGTATCGGTTGTACCCAAAACGATCTTATCGTGCCATGGAACGGCAAACAACACGCGTCCATCATCTGTTTTTGGTATCATAATAGCATCTTCGCCGGGGAGAAATTCTTTATTAAGAACTAAGTGTACACCCTGACTTGGTCGCACCATTTCCTTGTGCTCATCCTTATCCATTTTCATGATCTCATCTACAAAAACTCCGGTAGCGTTGATCACAGATTTTCCCTTCAATGCATAGGTTTTACCGGATTCAAGATCTTTCATATTTAACCCGGCTACCTTTTCTCCGTCCTTGATCAGTCCGGTAACTTCTGCATAGTTAACAGCAACTCCACCATTTTCAATTATGGTTTGAACCAGGTTGACTGACAATCTGGAATCATCAAACTGCCCGTCATGATAGATCACCCCGCCCCGCAAACCCTTCTGGTTGATAGTGGGCAACCTCCGAACGGTTTCATTTTTAGAGATCGGCATGGAGCGACCCAAACTTAATTTTCCGGATAGTAGGTCATACATGGTGAGCCCAATAGTGTAGTAATACTTAGTCCACCACCTGTAGCCCGGGATCACAAATATTTCATTTTGCACGAGATGTGGTGCATTCTTTTTAAGAAGTCCCCGTTCGCGCAGTGCTTCCCTCACCAATGCTATATCTCCTTGCGCCAGATATCTTACACCACCATGAACCAGCTTAGTACTCCGGCTTGATGTTCCCTTCGAGAAATCAGACTGTTCAAGTAAAAGCGCCTTATAACCTCTGCTTACGGCATCCAGGGCTACTCCTAAACCGGTTGCACCGCCACCAATGATGATCAGGTCCCACTCTTCTGATCCTTTCTCTTCAATTGTTTGTATCAATTCTTGACGTTTCATAGTATTCATAATATTTCGTTTTGTTCTTTTATTAATTTAAACAAAAGAAATCGAAATGCAAATATAATATTTCGAAATTAATTAAATCACCTATTATTGATCAAATAACTGCATAAATTGCATTTAAATGCATTTTTAATGCTTTGAAGCAGATCTCACAACAAATAAATTTCTTTCTTTTAGTTTCGTTTAAGAGTATGTTTGTCCAACAAACCCTTAAATGGTATATTTGAAAGAAATAATAGCACTCATCATGACTGTAGCGGAAAGACACGAAATTATACTTAATGAATTGAAAGAGAATGGAAAGGTCAATGTTCAGCATCTCAGTAACGACCTGGAAGTCTCTGAAGTAACCATACGAAAAGACCTGAGGATACTTGAAGAAAAAGGACTTTTATTCAGAACACACGGTGGGGCCACGCAGACCAATCCTTATACAAGCGACCGCCCGGTTTCTGAAAAGGCCAAGATACGATCGGGTGAAAAAAATGCTATCGCCAAAGAAGCGGTCAAATTGATCGGAGAAAACGACTCCATCATTCTTGCCTCGGGGACTACTATTCTGGCCGTTGCAAGGCAAATAAAATCGGACCACAGATTAAATGTGATCACCTCTGCTTTGAATGTCTCACTTGAACTCTCACATCACGAAAATGTAGAGATCCTTCAGTTAGGCGGGCAACTTCGCCCAAGCTCCACTTCTGTAGTAGGTCCTTATGCCGAAGAATTCCTAAACGGTATTACCTGTGGCATCCTGTTCCTGGGTGTGGATGGCATCGATCTCGATCATGGCCTCACGACTTCTAACCTTATGGAAGCAAGCCTCAATCAAAAATTTATAGAAGTGGCTCAATATACCGTGGTAGTGGCAGATCATACTAAATTTGGTAAGCGCGGATTTAGCCGAATATGTGCCTTAGATCAGGTTCAGCACATAATAACAGACGATGGCATCCCATCAGATACCGTCAAGAAGCTGGAAGAAATGGGTATTCAGGTTACAACAGCCTCACAATAAATAAGGGCGAACCCCGCCCGCCCTTTCCAACACATTTTACGGTGAATCGATCAAAACGACTTTGCAAAACCGATCCCTATGAATGCAATCTCATTTTCAGTGTCATATCCAAAATTCAGGTCCAGCTGAGTACCACTTTCGAGTCCGTAGGTCATTCCACCTTCCACCCAGTGCTGCTCAAAATTTCCGTAATAATTCCCGGCATAACCAAAATATCCGTTCATGCTTTCTGAGATCATAAACCCGGGGGTCAATGTGAACAACCAGCTGTCATTTACATTGCCAACGCTAAAACTGTATCCGAGATTAGAGGAAATACTCAAGCTCTCATTTAAGGCATGATCCGCAAGGACTCCGATGGAAGGAACCGTTTCATCACTCGTGAATTCTTCGGTCCCAAATGGCAGGCTCACCTCAGCCAAAGCGGACAGGGTCGAGGCATCCCCACGATACAGATTATACTTGAACCCGACCCCCATATCCTGAATACCTGTGTACGAGGTGCTTCCTCCTATTTGTTCTGCATCAACTGTTGTGAAAGATCCCAACAGAGCGCGGAATTCTAACTTTTCGTTGATCCCATAACGCAGCACAAGCTGCCCCACGTCAAATTGTTTATTAAGGTCGGTATTACTGAATTGTACTCCTGCCTCAAAGCCAAGCATGCCTTGAGGGATGATAAAAGATCCGTTGCCAATGCCCGGGCGGTCCGGTGAGTAATTCTGGGCCTGCACCAGGTTAAAACCAAAAAATAGCAGTAGTATAACAGATAGGGTCTTCTTCATAGGATTGAAATTATTGAGTTTGTTTCGAACCAAGGTACATATTTTGCCTGAAAACCGTAGGGGCAATTCATGAATTGCCCCTACGGTTTTCATTTCAATCTGCCTATCTTAGCGACATGACAGACATCACTCAAAAATCACCCATTGCGGCCATTGCTACCCCGGTTGGGGAAGGCGGTATTGCCGTGATCCGGGTTTCCGGCCGGGATGCGATCGCCACGGTTAACAAAGCCTTTCAGGGAAAGGACCTGACTCAGCAAACATCTCATACGGTTCATTTTGGAAAGATCGTGAACAAAGACGGATTTCCCGTGGATGAGGTGTTGGTCACCTTATTTCACTCCCCCCGTTCTTACACCGGCGAGGAAACTGTGGAGATATCCTGCCATGGCGGAGTGCTTGTCACCCAAACGGTGCTTGAAACCATTTTGTCACTTGGCGTCAGGTCTGCCGAACCGGGGGAGTTTACTCAGCGTGCCTTTCTCAATGGCAAACTTGATCTAGATCAGGCCGAGGCCGTGGCCGACCTGATACACGCTAAAAGTTCCAAAGCCGTGGATGCTGCCCATCAGCAATTGGAGGGTCGATTGGGTGAACACATCAAAAAATTCAGGCAGCAGATCATTGATGTTACTGCCATGATCGAGCTTGAACTCGACTTTATTGAGGAAGATGTTGAATTCGCCAACAAAGAACAGCTGCAAAAACTGCTTGAGGATCTGGACTCGGAGATCACCGACTTATTGGAAACCTATGAAACCGGTCGATTGGTGAAAGACGGCGTGAAGACCGTACTCATTGGCCGGCCCAACGCCGGGAAGTCCACACTGCTGAATACCCTGGTTGGCAGCGACCGGGCCATTGTCACGGAAATTGCCGGCACCACCCGCGATACCATCGATGCTGACTGGAGCTATGACGGACTGCTGTTCAAACTCATTGATACGGCCGGCCTGCGGGAAACAGAAGACATCGTGGAAGCCGAAGGGGTTAAGCGTTCCCAAAAAGCTTTTGAGCAGGCAGACCTGGTGATCTACCTCAAAGATCTTTCACAGCCGTTTAGTGATGAAGAGCGCAAGGAGATCGCTGACTTTCAATCCCGCGCCAAAGATACCCCCTTCATTTTGATCGGCACCAAAGCAGACATCGAGACTGATGAGGAATGGCGGACAGAATTCGACCTGAAGATCTCAGCACTTGAAGGAGAAAAGATCAAAGAATTGAAGCAGCTCCTGAAAGACCGGGCCCTGGAGAACAAACATTACGACGCGTCAAGTTTACTGGTTACCTCCACCCGCCATCGGGATGCCCTGCAGAAAACCAAAGAGCACGTCAGATCAGCCCTTCGTGGTTTAGCCATGGATATGACCGGCGACTTCCTCTCCATTGACCTCCGGGCAGCCCTGAAGGAACTAGGCACCATAACCGGAGAGATCACCAACGAAGATGTGCTGGACAGCATATTTTCCCGCTTTTGTATCGGGAAGTAGATTTTCTAATTCCACTATACCAAGAATGGACATCCATGAGGTATTGCAGTGAAGAGTACTGCAATAAGGAGGAATCGTATCGCTGAGACTTAACCTAGTAAATCCATTCTTTCTCTTAGTTTATCTGAAGTAGACACGACAGAATCTGACAGTTTAGTTAAATGCTGAGTCGTTTAGTACCCTTATAGAATCAGATTGTTTCCAACTCTCCTTCTAACAGCTCTCCTATTTGTTTTTTTGATGTTCCAAGCCTAAGAAGTGCTTTTATCATCAGGTCAATTGAAATACCAGGATCACCACCTTCAATTTTGGCAATGCGTGATTGGCTTGACCCGATTCCCCGAGCAAGTTGTTCCTGGGTCCATCCACTTTTCGTACGTTGGTTTTTTACGAAATTACTGATAGCCAGACGAATGTCAATGTAGGCCTCTTCTTCAGGTGTCAGTTCCAAAAATTCTGCGGCAGATCCTACCTGAAATCCTTTTTGTTCCATTTGTTGTCGTTTCTTCTTATCCATGATATTTCCTTTGCTTAACTACTGTTTGTAACGAGTCAGACGCTTTTTGCAAACATCAATGACTTCCTGTGGGGTCTTTTGTGTTTTCTTCGCGAACACTTCCAATATGACAATGGCATCTTCATCGATGAAATAGATAATACGCCACGTTTTATCTTTGTCGTTAACGCGAAGTTCATGGCAGTTCTTTCCAATCGATGGCATTGGCCTGGAATTCGGCATTTCTATTTCATCTCCTTTTTGAAGCCTTCTTAGTAGAAAACCAGCTTTTATTCTGGCATCTGAAGAGAAAGGCGGAGACTTTACTTCTCCCTGAACCCAAACCAATGGTTTATCATTTTCAGACATAATTTAATATGTCGAATTTGACATAAATAAGCAATATCACAGGCGGGTACTTATCAAGCATTTCATTCGGATTACCCTCGTAACGGCGGCTCTTCTCAGTGATGTCCTATCGAGGCTCCGCTTCACATAACACATAGTTTTTAAATGACTGAACCGGAACGTACAGAGCGGTGATTCGGGTTATAGACGCCTTATGTGTCCTTAATTATATATAGTTGGAGGCAGAGCTGCCGGAACGAGGGTAATTAATTTGCAGTATAAGCGGACGTGTCTCGCCTCTCCCTCACAATAAATAATCCTTGATTAAGTTAACATAATTGTTAACATTTGTTTTGTGAAAGTAATCAAGTTTTATAAAACCCAAATAGGTAAAATACCGGTTAAAGAGTTTTTGGACTCTTTGCCATCCAAGCACGCGCAAAAAGTCACTTGGGTTCTTGAGTTGGTAGA
>JAASTO010000172.1 GCA_021767245.1 Balneolaceae bacterium | reverse complement strand
TCCGGAAGAATCACGATCAGCATTGAGGAAGCAGTACGGGTTCTCCGATAATGATCTTATTTTGTTATTCTTTGGGCTGGTTCGGCCTTATAAAGGGCTGGACCTCTTGATAGAAGCATTAAATGGCTTAAACCTGGATGCGAATCAAATTCGCCCGTTTATAGTTGGAGAGTTTTATACAGACAAGAAACCTCTTCTATCCCATATCAAAGAGGAACATCAAAAATACTACACTGTAATAGACCGGTTTGTGAGTGACCGGGAAATGGCCGAGATACTTACGCTATCTGATGCAATGGTGATGCCCTATCGGTCGGCTACCCAAAGCGGTATACTCGCCAATGCCATCAACTTTGAACTCCCCTGTATTGTATCCGATCTCAAGGGGTTAACGGAACATATTGAAGCCTATAAATCAGCCCTTATCTTTCCTACTGAGAATGTTAATGAACTGAAGAAAGCCATAGAATCCATTCAAAATATTGAAGTTCGCACGACGATACGTCATAATCTGGGAACCTTAAAAGAAGAACTGAGCTGGACTGCGTTTACCGACCTCTTGATGGAGAAAGTATTTAAAGAAAAACCCTAAAAGTATTTGCCTGCAATTAGTAAGCTTCGTATTTTTGGAATCTGTCCTGAGGACGGAAACCGGGGAGTGGCGCAGTCCGGTAGCGCATTCGCTTTGGGAGCGAAGGGTCGCAAGTTCAAATCTTGTCTCCCCGACATCGAGATTTCCTGATCAGCTTTTTTTGATCAGGAAATCTCACTTTTTTTGACATAATGTTAAGTTGAGCGCCCGTAGCTCAACTGGATAGAGCAATTGCCTTCTAAGCAATAGGTTACAGGTTCGAGTCCTGTCGGGCGTACTAACTTAGTGCTTTAAAAGGCGACATGGCCGAGTGGTTAGGCAGAGGTCTGCAAAACCTCGTACGGCGGTTCGAACCCGCCTGTCGCCTCTTAGGTTATAGCTCTTTTTTTGACTTATTGATTTCATATATGCCGCGTTCGTCTAGGGGTCCAGGACGCCGCCCTTTCACGGCGGTAGCACGGGTTCAAATCCCGTACGCGGTACTTAAAATGGAGCTCGTAGCTCAGTTGGTTAGAGCGCCAGGTTGTGGCCCTGGAGGCCGTGGGTTCAAATCCCATCGGGCTCCCTTTTTAATAAGCTGTGGATATTAAAACATCCACGGTTTTTTTATTGACAAGTTTTTTGATGCCGCGTTCGTCTAGGGGTCCAGGACGCCGCCCTTTCACGGCGGTAGCACGGGTTCAAATCCCGTACGCGGTACAGCAATCAAGCTTCCCTTTTTCAACAAGGGAAGCTTTTTTTGTTTCTGGCATTTAAGATATTATCCTTTCTTCTTTCTTAAACTGATAAATAGTTGTCCAAATACTAATGGTATTAAGCTCATCACCATGACAATACCCCACATAGGCAGAGTCGGTTTTACCAAACTAAGAACTTCCGCAAACAAAGGTACATAGATTGCGGTCAACAGTAATTCTACACAAAGTAAGATAGCTCCCCAAACCCATTTATTTCTGGTTACAGAATTCGAAAAGATAGAACTGTGGTCATCCCTCATGTTGAATACATGCCATAATTGTGCAAGTGCAAGAGTCAGAAAGCTCATGGTAACCGCGCCATCAGCTCCAACACTCATCCATTGAAGACCAATGTAGAATGAGGCAAGAACAGACGTCATGATCACAAAACTGTACACCCCGATCCTTTTCCAGTGTTTAGTCGTTAAAATAGGCTCATCGGTATCTCTTGGCTTTTCTTTCATGATGGATCTATCCCCTTCCCCAAGCCCCAGTGCAAGAGCCGGAAAGACATCGGTTACCAGATTCAGGAATAGTATCTGCAAAGGCAGGATCGGGAGTGGCATTCCAATAAACGAAGCAATACCAACCACGGCTACCTCACTTACATTACAGGACATCAGATAAAACACAAATTTTCTGATATTATTGAAGATGATCCTGCCCTGTTCAACAGCTACAACAATGGTGGAAAAGGCGTCATCCGTGAGCACAATGTCTGCTGCTTCACGGGCCACCTGTGTTCCCCGCTGACCCATCGCGATCCCTATATCGGCTTTTTTTAAAGCCGGTGCATCATTGACCCCATCTCCGGTCATAGCCACCGTTTGATTCTCATTCTGGTACATTTCAATAATATCCAGCTTTTGTTTGGGATCGATACGGGCATAGACGGACGAATTGAGTTTAGTTTCTGTGTCTGTGTCATACAGTTTGCTGCCATGCACCACCACGTTGCTACTATTCTCATCTAACCTGAGCTCGCTAGCAATGTACCGTGCCGTTTCAGCTTGATCGCCGGTCACCATCACTACATTGATACCTGCCTGACGACATTCTTCTATGGCCGCTCTAACTCCTTTTCTGGGAGGATCCATTAAAGCAACCAACCCAACAAAACAAAGATCACTGTACGAATTGCCGTCCGATGTATCTGAAAGTTTACTGGCCAGGGCTATCATTCTGTATCCCTGCCCTGCTAATTTATTATTTAGGTCTAACCAATACTCTTGAGCCGTTTTGTCAAGCGACTTGCATTCCCCATCTTTCAGGTAAGTGGTACAATGTTCTATTATGGCTTCAGGTGCTCCTTTGGCGTAAACCCTAAATGAATCCTGATCTGTTTTATTCCATGTGGCCATCATTTTTGTTGTCGAATCAAAGGCATCTTCCTTAACCTCAGGGTGTTGTTCAATCAATTTTGAATGAGAGATACCAGCTTTGTATCCAAGTTCAAGGAGAGCAATTTCAAGGGGGTCACCATTATTCTCCTCAGATCCTGCTTCGAATGTCGCGTTGTTGCAGATCATACCAATTTCAATGGCAAGCCTCAGGTCTTGATCTTGTTCAATACGCTTTGAAATACCGTTTTCTGTCAAAACCTGACCATTCTCTCCATTTACATCTATCTCTTTTTGGTACAAATGAACCTGTGTGGCGGTCATCTGATTTTCAGTCAGAGTTCCTGTTTTATCCGTACAAATTACGGAGGTGGCTCCTAGTGTCTCAACCGATGATAGCTTATTAACCAATGCATTCTTATTTGCAAGTGTTTTAAGCCCTTTGGCCAGTGATAATGTTGCAACAATAGGCAGCCCTTCCGGAATTGCTGCAACGGCTAAAGCGATACCGGTTTCTATCATCAACACAATGTCTTTACCACTTATTATACCGATGAGCACAATAGCCAGAATAATTCCTACGGTCACATAGATCAGTTTATACCCGAGTTTATCCAGCCGTTCTTCAAGAGGAGTGGCTTCATCCTCAGTTGTTTCCACAAGCGAAGAAATTTTACCCAGCTCGGTGTTCATTCCGGTTTCAACCACTACTGCCAGGGCTGATCCTCTGGTAACTGCCGTGCCTTTATATAACATGTTGCTTCTTTCAGCCAGCACAACTTCTTCATCTACAATCTCCTCATTTTTCGAAACAGGAAGACTTTCCCCGGTCAGCGCCGATTCATTAGCCTGTAGTTTGGAAGCGTTGATGATCCTTAGATCGGCCGTTATGACATCTCCACCTTCGATCACCACAAGGTCACCCGGTACTAGTTCCTCGGCGTCTACCTCAATTGTCCGGCCATTTCTTTTTACCCGTGTTTTAACCGTTCCCAGCTTGGACAAAGCTTCCATAGCGCGGACAGCTCTCAATTCAGTTACAAAACCGATCAGGGTATTAATAAGTATCACGACCAAAACAGCCCATCCTTCAACCCACTCACCATATAAAAAGGCTGCTATGGCAGCAACCGCAAGTAAACCTATGATGATACTTTTGAACTGAGCGACCAAGACAGACCATATACTTCTGCTTTTATGCTGTCTTAACCGGTTGACCCCAAATTTATCTCTCCTGCTTTGAACTTCTTCCTCTGTCAGGCCCTGCTCCTTATCCACTCCGTATTTTGACAGTACTTCACTTCCTGTTAAGGCAAAGGGTTTGTCTATTACTTCACGTTCTGTTTTAGATTCGGACCTTGTTGCCATTATGAAATTCTTTGATCGGTGAATATTATAAGTTGGTGACTCAGTTGATTCGGTCTCTGATTCGTGGCTTTTGTTTTTCCACATGATTCTTATTTATCAGCTCACCTAACAAACCGGTTGAAAAGAACTGAGCACCGACAACCATTAGTAGTATACCTAAAAACAATAACGGCCTGTTTCCAATACTCTCCCCAAAGAATATCTTTATAAAAGCCATGTAAGCATTAATAACACCACCGGCAATAAGAAGTAGCATACCTATGGTTCCAAAGAAATGCATGGGTTTCTGAAGATAACGCTGAACAAAGGTGATGGTCACCAGGTCAAGGAAGCCGTTCATAAACCTTGACAAGCCAAATTTGGTCTTACCATATTTTCGTGGATGATGTTTGACCACTTTTTCAGTTATCCGGCCATAGCCCTCCCTCTTTGCTAGCATTGGGATGTACCGGTGAAGCTCTCCATACAAATAGATGTTCTCTACAACTTCTGATCTGTAGGCCTTAAGGCCACAATTAAAATCGTGCAGATCAATGCCTGCCACCTTTCTTGTCACATAATTGAAAAACTTCGAAGGAATGGTTTTTGAGATCGGATCATGCCTTACTTTTTTCCAACCACTTACAAGGTCATGCCCATCCTTCAACATTTGTATCATCTCAGGTATTTCATGCGGATCATCTTGAAGGTCAGAATCCAGGGTTACCACAAACTCTCCCTTCGCCTTTTCAAACCCGGCCTGCAATGCCACGCTTTTTCCATAGTTATGATGGAATGAAACGCCTTTTACACCCTCTTTGCTCAGGGCCAGATCTTTGATCACCTTCCAGGAATTATCTGAAGACCCATCGTCAACAAATATGACCTCATAATTGTATTGAGCAGAAAGAGCTTCTGAGATAGCTTTTTCAAGTTCAGGCAGTGAATCCTCCTCGTTATAAACCGGGATCACTAAACTTATGTCAATATTTGAATTAGTATCCTTATCTTGCAAAATGTAACCTTTTATAAATGATCAGAATTAGTTTACTTTCATAAACAAAACAGCTCTAAAATACACTTTCTGCCTGCTATGAAAAAATTGTATTACTCCATGGGTGAAGTCAGTAAATTAACGGGACTTGAGCCGCATGTTCTCAGAAATTGGGAAAAGACCTATTCTGAGCTTAGACCTAAGAAAAACAGTGCGGGAAACCGTGTGTACAAGGAGAGTGAGCTGGCGCTCATATTCAGGATCAAAGAGTTGTTGCACGACAAAAAGTACAGCACAGAAGGTGTTCAGGAGATCCTGACCAATGGCGAACCCAAAAAGAAGCAATCAGACCTGAGTGCCGAGGCACAAAAAGACCTTTCCGAGATCCGGGTATTTTTAAATGACCTTCTTGAAAGGCTTTAAGGGAAATAGGTTTATCATCTGATAGGTTCAACGGATCACAAAGTGTACCGCCCTAAACTATTTTTACAAGTATTCTGTATCAAAACTGCATTTTTGCCTTAGAAAACTTCAAAGTAACTAACAAAAATCAGGAATTTATCTTACCTTCATGATTGCTTCATAAAGCCGTATTTGAACAAGCTCAGTAAATGAATTCAGTTAACGAAAACGTATTAATCAAGAGACCT
>JAASTO010000171.1 GCA_021767245.1 Balneolaceae bacterium | reverse complement strand
CTTAACTTACCGTCCATTTTTTTGTAGCAATTCCAGAGTGTATGATCTTCGAAAAGTGTAATCTTAGTATTTGTACCCTTTCATTTCCTTTTCATTGGTTTCCACACCAAGTCCAAGAACCATACGGTTCACAAAATTGAAATAGCTAATAACCAAAGTGGCATCCAAGATAGCTCTGTCAGATAGTCCCAAATCTTTTAATGGCTGAATATCATTTTCCTCATTTAGGTTTGAGGGAGTCTTGGTAAGATTCTTGGCTAATTGGCAGAGATGAAAATCAGTGTTGGATAAGTCAACCTTTGCATAATCCTCACGGAGCTGATTTACTTTCTCCTCATCTTTCCAATAGTGGTTCAAAGCTTCAGCATGATGAAGTTGACAATATTCACAGTTGTTGGTTGCTGAAACGACTACGGCTATCATTTCTCGCTGTGCTCGTTTCAGGGGAGATTTTCCAAACATCACCTGCATATACAAATCCATGTGGGCAGTTATGGATTCAGGGTTCAGGCTTTGGATCTTATGCACCAAAGCCAATTTACCACGGCTTTTTTCAAGGTCTTTGTAAATGTTTTTCAGGGATCCTGTAGCGTTCTCTGGTTCAATAACATCAATAAATGGCATGATTAGGCTTAAGTTGAATTAATTATTTAAAAATCTGAACTATTTAATAAGGCACTCATCAAAGTGAGCTCGGCGTATGGTGACTGCTCTGGTTGAGTAAATAATAAGAATTATAAGTGATATGAAAATAAAGACAACACCAGAAATAAGTATTAAAGAACCGACTCCGTTAATAATTCTTGGTTGGAATTGTTTGAAGAAAGAGGTCAATCCACTTAGTACCATCAAAGCAGTGCTGATATACAAACCGGCCATCCCATAAGTCAGTAACCGCATTTGCGACAATTTTCGATCGATAAGTACTTGAAATTCATTAGCTTCCTTAAGTAACCGTTCTAACTCTTCGTTTAGTGAAACAATCAAATTAGTGGTGCTGAGAATCAGGAGGCCAATGCCTGGAAGGATGGTAATTGGTAAATACCATGTATCCATAATGTTTATTTATTCAAGTGGTTTCAAATTTTGCAAAATCGTAGGAATCAGTTCAGAGATGGTAGGATGAATGTGAACCGCCCGACTGATAACCGTATACGGCTTATCTGCATACATCACATCCAACAGGGAGTGAATGATTTCATCCCCATCAATCCCAACAATAGTGGCACCAAGTATTCTTTCTGTGTCAGTATCTACGAGGATCTTGATAAAACCTTTGGTTTCGCTCCGTTCTTTGGCTCGTGCAATACGTGACATTTCCCGGTAGCCTATAAGTACGTTTTTGTCAGATTTCCGGGCTTCATGCTCATACATACCAATATGACTTAAAGGTGGATCGGTATAGAGTGCGTAATTCAAAATTCGGTCAGAGACTTTTCTGTGATCGTTATCAAATAGGTTAGCGGCTACGATCTCAAAATCATTATAAGCGGTGTGTGTAAAGGCTCCTTTGCCGTTTACATCACCCAAAGCCCAAACTCCATTTAGGGAAGTCTGAAGGACGTCGTTAGTTTTGATATATCCACGTTCATCAGTTTGTATATCGGTAAACTCCAGTCCCAGATCATCAGAATTCGGACGACGCCCGGTAGCCACTAGTAAATGAGAACCTGTTATTTGTGAAGGTCCGCGGGTACAATCAACATTCACTGTAATTTCTTTACCTGATTGAGTTGCACTAATACATTTTGAATTTAGACGAAACATAACCCCTTCTTGCTCTAAAATATTTCGAACTGTTTTTGAAGTTGAAGGATCTTCACGTCCGATAATTTCTTCACCCTGCTCAATAATGGTGACATTACTGCCAAATCTGCGAAACATTTGGCCAAACTCCAGACCAATATAACTACCTCCAATAATGATCAGGTGTTCGGGGACTTCTTCTAATTCCAAGATCTCGGCGTTTGTCATATAATCTACTTCACGAAACGCTGGAGGAACAAAAGCTCGTGCACCGGTATTGATGATGATCTTATTCGCTGTCAATAATCTATTGCCAACCTGAATCGTATGATTGTCAGTAAACCTGGCATGTCCTTCGATTACAGTAAGGTTTTTGGTCTCTCTTAACCAGCTCTCTACACCTTTTGTAGAATTATGAATAAGTTTGTCTTTTCTGGCTTTTACCTTTTTAAGGTTAACTTGAATATCACCATTGATCTCTACACCAAACTCATTCCCTCGGCGAGCTACATAAGCAGCCCTTGCACTTGCTACCATGGCTTTGGTTGGGGTACAACCAGTGTTGACACAAGTCCCTCCAAATTTATGTTTTTCAATTACAGCCGTTTTTAGGCCTTCTGAAGCGCATCGTGCTGCCAGGGAAGGTCCTGCCTGCCCTGTTCCGATTACAATTGCATCATAGGTTTCCATTGTCTTATTACTTTTGTTTATAAATTTCTGTGTCAGGCCAAAAAACCAACCAGGCAAAGGCAAAATAATCTCCGGAGATCAATGGTTTTAGTAGCCTTCCTTCCATGGGGCCACTGATCGCTTTTCCGGTAATATTCCACTTCGACCCGGTTTGGTTATCTGTAATCGTACTATCTGTGTATGAAAAGGTTAAAACTTGGTCATCAATATTCCGACTATATGCACCAGTTGAACCGGCCTTTCGGGATCGTGAGATCAAAACTGCATCCATTGCAGAACGAGCTCCTTCCATGTGTAAGATCACAATAGGGGTTTCTTCTACTACATCATTGATCACGATCTCATCTTTAGTAATAGAATAAGGATATGCTTTTTGAGCACCATTCAACTGTATACCGATAATTTTTTGCATGGGTTTGAGGCGTCCATCTACTGACTTTTTCATGTAAAGGGGTGTATTGTTGATATCATCATACCCAACGTAAGGGTTCTCTCCATAGGCTCTTAGGTGACCGGTCTCTCTAGAAAGTACTTTTCCATTTGGATGAGCTTCCAAAAATTGTTTGAAGGATATAATTTGGCTTGGGAGGATCTCGAGACTGATTCCGGTGTATTCTCCAACTATTGCTTCTCCTGTAAATTGCTGCCAGAGGGATTCAGTATTGCGGTCGAACATGATCATGTCTGAATGACGCAAAAAGCCGGAAACTCCAAACTCATGTGTTTTTCCTTTTATACGGCGATCAAAAACGATGGCTGAGTAACACAAAGGACAGAATGTAATTAATACAGGAGTGTCGCCAAACCGGTCATTAACAATTTCATGCCAGATCAAAATCTGGAGTGGGTATGCACGGGCCATACCTTCTAACTCGAATACTATGACCGGTTCTGAATGCTCGATCCATTGACTGGCTTGCTCTATAGAAACAAAACTAGGATCATTAATGGCTGGTATGCCGTCTTTGGGTGGACCGCCTGATCGTAATTCTGACAGATCAATGTTTTTCTTTGTAAGATCTGTTTTCCAATTTTCCAAACTTTGTGCATTTGAAGCCATTGTAATTCCAGAAAAGAATATGGCCACTGAAAAACACAAAACCTGCAGTATCAAATGCTTGTGATATGAGAAGTTAAAATAGATCATTTGTTGATATAGCCTTTACAACCGGTACTTGGGTAAACACAAGCATTTGGGAACATGTCAGCAACGGCAAACCAATACCCATTATAGGAATTTGTGGGCTGCAGATTTTGTCCAACTCGTGGCCCACTTACAGCCTCACCGAAAATATTCCATTTATTACCCTCCTCATCAGTCATTACGACTGGGAGTTGTCCCTGAATCGGTTTAAAGTTCAGTACAGTGCCATCATCCAGTTCTCGGTGAAAGCTAACAACAAAGTCATACTCCTCACTTCCCGCGGCTACAATATTTAGCCCCTTGTATTCCTCATTTATAACATCGATTCCTTCACCCATCTCACTTTTAGTAAAAACCCTGACCTCCTGTTGTTGATCAGTGACACGCTTATGTAGTATGGCATGAACCTTTGTTTTTCCTGGTAGTCTTTCATTTTCATTTTTAACAGGAAAAAGGAGATAATTTTCGTCATTGAGATAACTTTCACCATATGCAAAACCAGCATAGAACCGAGCAAAACCAGTCTGTTTTGTCAAGACTTCTGAGTCAGGATACATAGATTTCCATTGCTTCCAGGTAGTTTCAACCATGCGCACAGATTGATGAAGATGATTTCCTTTGAGTGGACCTTTAACAGCTCTTAGCTGCATTTGCGACCAGTAACTATCAGTTTTTCGATCATACGCAATTAAGTTATTTCTAAATAAAAGGCCTGAAACTCCAAATTCAACGATGCCATCCTCTAACTGTCTGTTCCAAGTAATACCTGTTCCTGTTAAAGGACAGTAGGTCATGGCTATATATTCATCTTCGATCTGATCGTTTACGATCTCGTGCCAATCCAATATTTGGTGTGGGTAGGCTTTGATCGTTTCTCCAACTTTCAAACCAATTATTAACCTGTCATCTTGAATGAATTCGATCTCACTAACTGGTGCAAATTTTGGGTTATCTATGGAAGGAATTCCATCTTTGCCAGGGCCACCATCTACTACTTCATTTGGCGGAATTAACCATTCAGAAGTTTGACTATCGCTATTGACATCTTCACTATCAGACCCTGATGTACTGTTTACCTGATCACAGGCAGTGATCAAAAATGTTAACAATATGATAGAGTATCTGATTGACACAATTCGTGATTTAGTATTTAATTTGGTGTTCATGATATTGATGCAGTAATCGATCAAAGTCTTACAATATTTTTTCAATCTAATTTTTAATTCAATTTTGAATAATGTGATTTCCAATATATTATGATCGACAGTTGAAACAGCGATCGGAAAGTGAACAAACTCAAACAACAGAAAACAATAACGACGAATGCTCAATTGGTTCAAAAGAGGTCGGGAAAATTCTAAAAGGTATCAGACCAATGAAGAATGGATCATCGCGTTAAAACCACCACCTGAAGAACAAGCGGTGCATCAGCTGAGGGTACATTTGATTAAGGGGCTTAAAGCTTCTATGTATAAATATGTAGACAGAGAATTGGATGAGTTTGTGGAAGATATTGCTCAGGATGCCGTCATGAAGATTCTGGATAAGTACGATACATTCAGGGGTGATAGTAAATTTACAACCTGGGCGATGAAGATCGCGGTAAGGGAGGGGTACTCAGAACTTCGAAAAAAACGATATAAGGATATTTCACTTGAACAGTACAGCCGGTATGATCCGGATGAAAAAGATGCTGTGGAGATCGAACACGAACAAGCCGGTCCTGATCAGGTTACCCATGAGTCGATGATGGTTCAAAAGATCATGAAGATGATGGAGGAGGAGCTGACTGACAAGCAACAAAAAGTCATTCAACACCTTATGATCGATCAGATCCCCATGACGGTTGTGGCTGAAATGATGGACAGTAACCGAAATGCAATCTATAAACTGGTGCATGATGCACGCATGAAGTTGAAGAATCGGTTAGAGATCGAGGGTATCGATCCGGAGGAAATTTTAAATAGTATGTAAGATGTTCAGGTGTGAACGCATCTAAACAAAGATCATAGGAAAAGAGATGAAATTGAATAAAGACGTACTTAAAAAACTGATCAGTAAAATACCTCATACTCACGATGGAGAGATCGGGTGTGATGAGTGTTT
>JAASTO010000170.1 GCA_021767245.1 Balneolaceae bacterium | reverse complement strand
CGACAATGTTTCCAACCCTTGTAACAACAAAAAACTGTTGAACGGTGATTGGGATGGTCCGAAGTCACGGAGGCCTTCAACCCGCGCCCGAATAGCGAAGGCAATATTCCCAAACGGACCGTCTTCCCCGAATACTTCCCAGAAGTTTAATCCATGGTAGGAAGGAGAGGGCTCACTGAGTCCCGGGAATTTTCCATTCCCCCAGTTGAAGTTACCGCCATCTACGATCACCCCTCCGATGGAAGTGCCGTGGCCACCGATCCATTTGGTGGCTGAGGCGGTTACAATATTGGCTCCGTGTTTTAAGGGTTGAACCAAGGCTCCGCCGGCGCCAAAGGTGTTATCAACGACAAGAGGAATTCCGTGTTCTTTGGCGAGAGTTGAGAGTCCTTCAAAATCAGCGACATTTCCACGAGGATTACCGATCGACTCCACATAGATCGCCTTGGTGTTCTCATCAATATGTTTAGCGTAGGCTTCTACGGTTTCTTCTTCAGCAAAGTGGACATTGATCCCAAGCCGGGGAAGGGAATTCTTGAACTGATTGTAGGTGCCGCCGTAAAGGAATTGAGTGGAAACGATATTGTCTCCGGCGTTGGCCAGGTTCGTAATAGCCAGAAACTGAGCGGCCTGCCCGGATGCTGTTGCCACTGCTGCCGTACCGCCTTCCAGGGCAGCCAGTCTTTTTTCAAAAACATCAGTCGTGGGATTCATGATCCGGGTGTAAATGTTCCCGAATTCCCTCAGGGCAAAGAGGTTGGCGGCATGTTCGGTACTGTCAAAATTGTAGGAGGTGGTTTGATAAATTGGTACTGCGCGGGAACCGGTTTCTGAATCAGGTTCCTGACCGGCGTGAAGCTGCAGGGTTTCGAATTTGAAGTCTCGTGTATCTTTTTCGTTGCTCATGATAATTGGTTGTTTGAGTAAGTGTTAGTTGTTTGTTTTGAATCTTCAAAACTGATGATCCTCCTCTGCGAGACGTAATTTGAACTAACAAAAAAGCCTCTTTCAGAGATGAATCCGAAAGAGGCTTTTCTTACAAAAACCGGGTCTTATCGAACTCATCTTTTCCCTGCACATAGATTATTATGTGCGAGACAGGATGTGGCACCTTTTCCCCCGCACATAAATGTTTATGAGCGGGAAACGGTTGCCAAGGCTTCACAGGACCTGATCCCTCCACCTTTCGTAATGAGAATGCAACAGTATGTTTAAAGAACGTTGAAAATTAAAGTCACTAAAAAAGCCCTTCTGTGATACATTCAAAAGGGCTTGTTAACGATCGTCAGTTTATACCAATGCCCTTATGTCTGTGTCATGCACATAAACATGCAACACATCATGGAACAAGAGCTGGTAATATTTTGACTGTTTAATTTCACGCTTAAAAGCTATGGTAAGATTTTGGTTGGTGCAAATAAAAGTTTTACGGTTACGGATGTGTTTGATTTGATTGGGTTTTTCAGTCCCTTTCAGTTCAATAAGCTTCCTAAGATGAGGCAGGATTCAGGGATCCTATGAGCGATCAATGTCTATTTCCCATATCCCAGGTTCCGAACCCAACCTTCCTTCTCTCTCCATTTTTCGCGGACTTTCACATGCAGCTCCAGATAAACCTGCTTGCCAATAAATTCCTCGATCGATTTACGGGCTTCGATACCCAATTCTTTGATGGCTGAGCCACCCTTGCCGATCAACATCCCCTTCTGGGATTTTTGATTCACGATGATATCGGCATGTATCCGGTCGATGTCCGGTTCTGTATCATAAGAAACCACTTCAACCGTACAGGAATAGGGGATCTCCTGATGAAACTGAAGAAAGATCTGTTCTCGTACTAACTCTGAAACAAAAAATCGAACCGGGTGCTCACTGAGGTCTTCTTTTGGATAGAAGGGAGGTCCGGGTAACAGGCTGGTCCGAATGTCTTCCATCAGTTCCTTTACGCCGGTTCCCGCCGTAGCCGAAACAAAATGGGTAGATCGGATCTTTAATTTTTCCTGGATCTCCTCAGCTGATTTTCGGGCTTTCTCTTCATTGGCCACATCCATTTTATTGACCACTAAATAAATCGGTTTGTTAATGGACCTGATCAATTCGATCACATCATCAGTTGGGTGCTTATCCATGGGATCATGAATAAAAAGAATGACATCAGCATCCGAACGTGCGCGTTCCACCGTTTTCATCATGGCTTTTTGAAGCTCATATTTCGGTGAGATCACCCCGGGGGTATCCAGAAAAACGATCTGTGTGTCCTCATCGGAATAGATACCTACGATCTGGTGCCGGGTAGTTTGGGCTTTATGGGTAGTGATGGAGATCTTGGCACCCAGTATGTAATTCATCAGGGTTGATTTACCCGCATTGGGCTTCCCAATAATGGCAACGTATCCGGATTTATGTGGTTTGGTTTCGGTCATATGTTCTATTTAGAACTCAGAGTTATTAGTGTTAAAGTGGCGAGGGTGTTACCGTGTTACGGATGACTTTAAGATCCGTAACACTGTAACACCACAACACCATCTAATCCACGAGTTTCTTCAATTCCGTGATCATCATTAAAGCTTCAATTGGAGTCATGCGGTTGGGGTCGGTGGCTTCCAGTTTATTCAATACCGTTTCAATTCTGGGATCAACATGGGTCTGAAACATCGACATCTGAGAGGTTTCAGGCTGTTTTTCAACTTTCTCAGATAAATTTTTGGATGCTTCTTTCTTAGAGGAGGCTTCATTTTCTATGGCACCGTTTTTATTGGTGATATCCAAGCTGTGACTTTCCAGATTTTTCAGGATCTCCTTGGCCCGCTCAATGACCACTTGTGGGAGTCCCGCCATATCGGCTACCTGAATACCATAGCTGTGATCGGCTCCACCCTTGATGAGTTTGCGTAAGAATACCACTTTGCCGTTGTGCTCCTTTACCTGAACATTGTAATTCCGGATTCGGTCGTACATTTGTTCGAGCTCATTCAGTTCGTGATAATGTGTGGCAAACAAAGTCTTTGCCGCAACCGGAGCATGATTATGTAGATATTCTGCCAGTGACCACGCAATACTCAATCCATCAAAAGTGGAAGTTCCGCGACCTACCTCATCCAGCAGGATCAGGGATCTCGGAGTGGCATTGTTCAGGATATTGGCTGCCTCATTCATTTCAACCAAAAAGGTACTTTCGCCGGCTGCCAGGTTATCGGAGGCCCCCACACGGGTAAAGATCTTATCAACCAGGCCGATATTGGCAGATTTTGCCGGAACAAAACTTCCAACCTGAGCAAGCAGTACGATCAGTCCGGTTTGCCGCAGGATGATACTTTTACCGGCCATATTCGGCCCGGTGATGATGAGGATCTGCTCATTATCCGTATCAAGTTTGATATCATTCGGGATGAACGGTTCACCCATAGGCAGGGATTTCTCAACCACGGGATGCCGGCCTTTTTTAATATCGATCTCTTCGTGATCACCGACTTCCGGTTTCGTATAATTGTTTCTGAATGCCACTTCTGCAAATCCCTGCAGGCAATCCAGTTCCGCCACGGCTTGAGAGACCTGCTGAATGTCATCAGCAAAATCAGCAACATATAACCTGATCTCTTCAAACAGTTCATATTCCAGCGTTTTACTGCGCTCTTCTGCTGAAAGAACTTTTTCTTCAACCTCTTTCAACTCAGGGGTGATATATCGCTCAGAATTAACAAGGGTTTGCTTGCGAATAAAGGTATCAGGGACCTTATCTTTGTGGGTATTGGTCACTTCGATATAGTAACCGAACACCTTATTGTACCCGATCTTGAGAGATGAAATGTTGTGCTCTTTGGCGAGTTCATCCTTGATCTGGGCGATGTACTTTTTACCATTTTTGGCAATATCCCGCAATTCATCCAGCTCATCATTGAATCCTTCCTCTATCATACCTCCATCGCGCACACTGGCGGGGGGATCATCCTTAAGAGCCGTGTTGATCCTTTCCTGAACCTCGATCAGTAATTTTAATCTTCCTGATATGTCCTGAAGCAGCGGATCATCAATGGATGCGATCTGACTTTTTAGTCGTGGGATCTGAGCCAGGGATAA
Organism: Balneolaceae bacterium; assembly: GCA_021767245.1. Taxonomy (GTDB): domain Bacteria; phylum Bacteroidota; class Rhodothermia; order Balneolales; family Balneolaceae; genus Gracilimonas. Next base: position 1,686 of record JAASTO010000170.1, on the reverse strand, counting down.
TTTCAGCTGAACGACATCGCGGGCATTGGTACGGCCCATACAGATCCGTGAGATAAGCCGCTCCATATCACCGATCTGCTCCAGTTCTTCTCTCAGAGTATTTCTGATCTCGTTATTCTCATACAAGGTTTCTACCGCATCCAAACGTTGTTGAATGGGTTTGAGCCGTTTGAGGGGACGCATGATCCATCGTCTGAGAAGCCGCCCGCCCATCGCTGTACAGGTGTCATCAAGTATGGAGATGAGTGTGCCTTCAGTTCCACCTTCCTGAATACTGGTGGTCAGTTCTAAATTTCGTTTGGTGGCTGCATCCAGGCTCATGAACTCATTGCTCTCGTATGCATAAAGCCGGCGTAGGTGACGTAAATAGGCCTTTTGGGTTTCCTGCATATAATGCATGAGAGCACCGGCTGCAACATGGGCGATCTCAAGGTCTTCAACCCCGAAACCTTTCAGAGAGTGGGTTTCAAAGTGTTTGGTAAGCAGGTCGTATCCATAATCTCCATCATATACCCAATCTTCTATGTAAGTGATGTTATGATGATTCAGGGCATCATCAAGCTTATTCTTTTTCTTTTGACGGATCAGGATCTCAGAAGGTTGAATGGCAGCCAGGAAATTCTCAAGATGTTCTTCTTTGATGTGACTCAGGGCAAACTCCCCGGTAGAGATATCAGAAAAGGAAACACCGATGGTTGAACCATCCCAGTGAAGGGATGCGATGTAGTTATTTCGCTTGTGGTCCAGAAGCTTTTCAGATAGGGTAACCCCCGGTGTGGTGATCTCTGTAACTTCGCGAGTCACGATCTTTCGGCCGGCTTTTTTAGCCTGTTCAGGATCTTCGGTCTGTTCACAAACAGCAACTTTATAGCCTTTTTTAACCAGTTTAGGGAGGTAATTATCTAATGCATGATAAGGAAACCCGGCAAGCGGCGTCTGATCGCCACCGTTGTTTCGTTTGGTCAGAGTGATGCCGAGCTCCTTGCTGATCAGTTGAGCATCGTCGGCAAAGGTTTCATAGAAGTCGCCCACCCGGAAAAGAAGAATGGTTCCCGGATGTTCGTTCTTGATTTGAAAATATTGCCGCATAAGCGGAGTTTGCTTTTTCTTAGCACTCATGCACTCGAAATAGGTCTTTTTAGCTGATAGATTGCTGATTATTAAGAGTGGAACTTACCAATGAATTGATTGAAAAACTAAGGATTAAATGTTGCTTGTAATTGATTGGCTATCCTGCGAATTTTAACCGTTAACCAATTGATGGAAGGTTTTGAAAAAATATAAAGACTTTGGAAAGCGGGTATTAAAGCTGGCTGCAAAAAAAGATATTTTCTTTAATGCCTCGGCTATCACGTTTAATTTGTTTATATGTGCGGTACCATTTGTTCTGATCCTGATCTCTATTATTGGATATTATCTCTCCGCCGAAGAGGCGTTTAACGAGATCGTCAGGTATGGAAGGGAGTTCTTTCCAAGCTTTACCTACGAAACACGAAGCGAGGATGTATTTCGTGGAGCTATCACTATTGAAACTTTGATCGAGCCATTGGTGGGTGCTCGTCAGATCTTCGGCATCGTGGGTATTGTGGTACTTCTGTTCTTTACGCAGGGATTATTGCATAGCCTTAAACACGTGCTGTTTGACACCTTCGACATCAAAGAAAGAAAGCACCCGGTGATGGATGT
>JAASTO010000024.1 GCA_021767245.1 Balneolaceae bacterium | reverse complement strand
TCCACAAACTCATCCATCCCCAATAAAAAATAAGGGTTTTTGAAAGTTTCCTTGTTGTAGCTTAGCGGAGAGTATTTCTCTCCGTTCTTACCGGAATATCGGTAAACGGCATCGGCAGCGGCCGTATCCCACTCCATCGTTGGCCCAAGTCGCGGATAAAGATCAGCTTTACCTTCTGCAACCAGGCAAAATTTAATGGAGCTTCCGGAGGGAACTTCTTCACTGACCTCAATACCAAGATCACTTAATTTTTTTTGAGTAGAGTCATCTCCGTGAGAACGACTGACTACGATCCTTGCCGGTTCAGATCTTTGAAAGGTTTCTGTTTCCAGCTTTATTGCTTTGTTATTTCCTTCTCGCTTGTATGAGCCAATGGTCTCATCCCCATAATACATAACATCGAAAGCAGGAACATAAACCACACCAAGTACCGGCTTATCTCCCTTGATCAAAGCGATATTAACCGTGAATTCACCATTTTTTTTAATGAATTCCTTGGTTCCATCCAGGGGATCAACCAACCAGAAAGACTCCCAGGATCTTCTTTCCTCATAGTCGGGAATGCCGGACTCTTCGGATATGACCGGAGTATCGGGATCGATCTCTTTTAATGCATTAACAATGGTGTGATGGGCGGCAAGATCTGCCTTGGTGAGCGGGGAGTCATCCTCTTTGGTAATGACTTCAACATCCGTCTCATAAAATTCTAAAATTTTTTGCCCCGCCTCTTCTGCAGTTTTAATAACCTGATTGAGCATTTACCTCTTTTAAAAATTCCAAATATAGGGTATTAAAGATACGGCAATTAGTCCGACTATCAAATTCAAAGGCAGGCCAATCTTAGTAAAATCAGTGAACTGATAGCCACCCGGTCCATACACCATCAAATTGGTCTGATAGCCTATCGGTGATGAAAAACTGGCCGATGCCGCTACGATCATCACCATGGCAAAGGGCATGAAATCAACCCCAAGGCTAGCTGCGAGTGAAAGAGCGACCGGAAACACTAATACTGCGGCTGCATTATTGGTGATCATCTCTGTTAGCAACCAGGTGGCCAGGTAGGTCAAAGCCAATGCGAGAGTGGGGTTATCTCCCGCAAAAGAAAGCAGGTTGGTAGCCAGATATTCTGCGGTTCCGGTGTACTCTAAAGCACTTCCCAATCCCAAAGCAGAAGCAATAGCGATCAAAACCCGCCAATCTACACTTTCAAGGGCATTCGAGTATCTGAAGCTTTTGGTGACCAATAGAAAGCCACCGGCAACAATAGCTGCCTGAAGCATACTCAGGATCCCGGTTGCCGCCAGTACGACCATACCTACCAATGAAAGCCCTGCTATCCAGGCTTTTTCGTATGTGACAGGAGTTGAGTCTTCGATCGGACTCACCAGATAGAAATCACTGGAGTTGCGGTATTTGTTTACAAAATTGGGGTGAGCCTCAAGGAGTAACACATCCCCCATCCGCAGGGTAATATCCCCGATCTTTTCATTGATCCGCTCACCGCTTCGTGAAACGGCGATCACCACGGCATCATACCGGTCCCTGAAATGCCCATCCCTGATGGTTCTTCCGATCAGAGGATTTGAACGGGATACCACCGCCTCGATCATTTTTCGCTCATTGCGGGGAGCATTCAGCTTAAACACCTGATCGGTAGCGGGTTCCAATCCGGTGATCTGTTGAAGATCAATAATAGAATCCACAATACCGGTAAAGATCAACCGATCGTTGCCTTTAAGTATTTCATAAGGGCCAACTGCCGGAATAGTTCGCTGATTACGTTGGATCTCTATCAAATATAGACCCGGCAGATTTCTTAGCCCTGCATCTTCAATGGTCTTACCTGTCAAAGAACTTTCCGCTTCCACGATCATCTCAATGGTATATTCCCTCGGATCCTTAAAAGTATCCAAACTTGAGCCTCTAACAGGCAGTAACCGTTCCCCAAATAGCATCAGATAAATAAAACCAGCTATCGCCACCGGAATCCCAATAAGCGCCGGCTCAAATAATCCAATGGTCTGCAACGATCCATGCTGTATCATCAAACCATTGATGATGAGATTGGTACTGGTTCCGATCAGCGTGCAGGTACCTCCTAATATAGCGGCATAACTCAACGGGATCAGGATCTTGGATACCGGGATCTGAGAGATACGGCTCCACCGCTCCAAAGCCGGAATGAAGGAAGCCACTATCGGCGTATTATTCAGAAAAGCACTCATGACCATCACCGGACTCATAATGCGTAACTGCGCCTTTTTGACCGTTTTTGCATCCCCCATCACTTTTTGAACAATGAAATGAATAGCTCCGGTTTCCTTTAGTCCGGCCGCTACAATATACAGGGCTGCCACAGTCAGCATTCCCTCATTCGAAAATCCGGATAGAGCCTGTTCAGCGGGTAGAATTCCTGTTATAAAGATCACCGCAAGCCCCGCAAATAAGATGATATCAACTGATATGGATGTGCCTACCAGCAGGAACAGGCAGATCAGGATCACCCCTAAAACAAACCAGCCTTCAAATGTCATGTATTTTCAATTCTGTATGTGATTTGGTGAGTGCGGAATATATCATCAGGCGGGCAGAGGAAAAAATCGAAAAAACGAAAAAGAACTTTGAAGATGTAACCAACAAACCCGTATATTTGGCGCCTACTTAACCGTAGCCGCTGTGGTGGAATTGGTAGACACGTTGGACTTAAAATCCAATGGGTATTAAAATGCCCGTATCGGTTCGAGTCCGATCAGCGGTACTTAGCCTGCTAAATTAAATGGTTTAGCAGGCTATTTTTTTGCTTCATATTTTCTTTAGCTTACCCTTTACAGTATAAGCTTTAAATTTTCAAGGATTTTTATTCCTTCAAAATTTCCTTTAATATCTTTTCATGTTATTATTAGGGATTACAATGTTTACAGCTTTTGAATTAATCGAATAAGATGGATAACAAACAGAATAAAACAGTGATGATCGTAGAAGACGATCTAATTCTGAATCTTCTGTATGAGAGCTATTTGGAAAAACTGGGTTACGATGCTGAAGGGGAACTCGTTTATGGTAAAACCGCCATTGAAGTTGCCCAAAAGATCAAACCTGACCTTATTTTAATGGATATCTCGCTTGAAGGTGAAATAGACGGTATTACCGCTATGGAAGAGATCCGTAAATTCTCGGATGTGCCGGTTATTTATATTACCGGAAACTCAGACCCTCACCACGTGCAGAGAGCCAAAGAAACCAATTATCTTGATTACCTGGTAAAACCAATTGAATTCAACGACCTGAAGGAGTCAATCGAGAGAAATATTGACAAAATAGAAAAATAACCTGACATACCTCTTAAGATTTGAATTTAAACCCTTCTCTTGATCAGAAGGGTTTTTTTATGCTGTAGCTTTTACCAATTTTGAGTTCATTCATTGCACTAACTCGGTATATTTACCTCAGGTTATCTGATTCAAATGACAAGACACATGAAAATTTTAGGAAACAGGGCTTTTCGGTGGGCACTTTTAATGATCGGCTTATTTGCCATCATTGCCCTCACTACCATGAATGTACTTTCCCTTTATGATCTCAGATCCCGAATGGTTGAAGGTGAGGAAGAACGCAGGGTCGATCAGCTTGATGAGATCAACGACTCCATCCGCAATCAGATCATCGATCCACTCAGGGGTATTTCTTCCATCGAACTTGAAACCATTGAAAATTCCATACAGCATTCCGGTCAGTTGCCCGATAATATCAATGAAGTACTAACACGGTCTGCTGCCAGTCCATTTTTCACAGACATATATTTTACCCCTGATGGAACCGACCCCTGCTTGGATGACGCTCAGATTTATCGCTATGATCCTGTCAATAATCAGATCGTACCCACAGATCAATACCCTAAACTGGTATGCGACGGTGTTGGGATCGCTCGCACAAAAACGAAGATACAGTTGAATGATTTCAACTACCGGTGGAATAATAACTTTGAATTTGATACCCACCGAAGCCTGAACCTGGGATTAATCAATCTGAATGAAAACAGCCTGATCGGGATCCTTACTCTGATCATTGATGATCGATACATCATTGAAGAGGTCTTTCCTCCCTACCTCAAAAATTATTTTGGTGACAGTGATGAATCGGGTGTTGCCGTTTGGATTCGAGACTGGACCAATGATGAGATACTGGCTACCAATGATCCCTCTATTGAATTTAATTTCGATATCGTCGATCATCGAATGCGTTTTTCCGGATCCGGATTTTTTGATAACTGGACCCTGAATCTGGCATTTCTTGAGTCGCCTGTATCTGTCGCTTATAACGCCACTTTGGTGAAGAACCTCTTTGTGTTGGGCTTTGCCATGCTGTTTCTTACAGGTTCTCTAATTTTTATGTTCGTCACGGCTCAACGGGAAAGACGACTGGCACAAACTCAGGCCAATTTTCTGGCAAATGTGACGCATGAACTTAAAACTCCCCTGGCTGTCATGCAGGCTGCCGGCGAGAATATCTCGGATGGCAGGGTAACCGAACCAAAACGCCTGAAGCAGTATGGGGATCACATTTACAATGAATCTATCCGATTAAAAGGTATGATCGAAAAGCTATTGGATGTTGCCCGGGTCGATTCAGGTCAAAATCTGGCCAAAGCTGCCCCCTACAGTTTACATGATCTGATGACATCCTACTTAGAGGAAAACAGAGCTTATGTTGAAAAGAAAGGATTTGAAGTTAAATTCACCTCCGATCACGAAAATGCCCTTTGCCTAGTGGATAAAGATCATATTGAAACCATCATTAGTAATCTCACTGAAAATGCGATCAAATACAGTCGTGATGAAAAATTCATAGAGTATCAGGTCACATCAGATAATAAATATGTTTACTTGAGTATTTCTGATCATGGAATCGGGATCCCTAAGAAAGAGCAGAAAAATATATTCAAAAAGTTTTATCGGGTTGAGAACTCAGATACAACCAGCTCTAAAATAAAGGGCCATGGATTAGGGCTAAGTATTGTGAAGAATATGGTGGATCTTAACAAGGGTAGCATTGAAGTAAAAAGTAATCCCGATGATGGGACAACATTTATTGTCAGATTTCCTAAATTAAGTCAGGATAGTGGTCAGTCTCCTACTTCCTTAGATCATAATGATAATAAAAAACACACTGAATATGTCGGATAAGCGCATGAAAATTCTTGTAGTAGAAGACGAGCCTAGTCTTATTTTCACCCTTCGTGACACTCTTGAAAGCGAGGGTTATGATGTTGTAGTCAGTGAAGAAGGTACCCAGGCCATTGAAATGGTAAAGGAACACAAGCCGGATCTAATGCTGCTCGATATCATGCTCCCCGGCAAAAGCGGTTACGATATCATGGAAGAACTGCGTAAGGAGAAATACACTTTTCCCGTCATTATGCTTACCGCAAAAGATCAGGAACCTGACAAGGTGAAGGGACTTAGCCTTGGAGCCGATGACTACCTGACCAAGCCCTTTGGTGTAAAAGAACTATTGGCACGCATTGAAGCCCGACTCCGTCGTGCGGGCACCTATTCAACTTCCGGCGAGGTTGATATCTTAAATCTTGGTGATGTAAAGATCGACCTTATGGAGGGCATGGTCTATCGGCCTGACGGTGAGGAAGTGGAACTGACCTCAAGAGAGGTGGAATTGATCCGATATCTTCTCAAAAGTTCGAACGAGCCGGTATCACGGGATGAACTTCTTGAAAAGGTGTGGCGGTACGAATTTAGTACCAACACCCGTACAGTTGATGTACATATATCAAAATTGAGAGCAAAGATTGAAGTGCACCCCGACGATCCACGTTATTTGATCACCTTGCATGGGGTCGGATATATGCTCCGAAATAACTAATGGGTTTGTACTGCATCAGAGCTAGGTTCAAACCAGCTGATCCATTTCTTTCTCAGTAGATGCTTCCACAAACTTAATGAAATTACGTACCTGTGATTCCAGCAATCCTTGCGTAAACTTGTCTTTTATCCCGGACACTTCATCAAATTCCTTATTCACTCTGGCAATGAATACCCGCTCCGGAAACTGAAGGGCATTTCGGTAATTAGCTATCATTTGAAACTGCTCTACAGAACGCAATGCCCCGAATGCTCCATCCGCTTCCCCGATAAAAGCCATAGGCATCTTTTCAAACGCTTTGGGAAATGGCAGATAATCAATGAACATCTTCAGTATACCCGGAAAGCTTCCGTTATACTCCGGTATGACAAAGATCAACCCATCGGCATTAATAATAGGATCTCTGAATGCCTTTACTTTGGGGATCTCCTTCCCGTATTGTCCACCAGCTACCTCAGCCAGGGGAAAATCTTCCAGGCTTATGACCTCAACATTAACCCCTTCTTGTTCATATAAGGTCTTTACGTAGTTTGAAACCTTCAGGGCATTTGAATTCGGTCTGTCTGTGCTGCTAATTACTTTTAGATTCATCTAATTTTTAATTCTATTCTGTTATTTGGTCAAAAATACCAATTCTTACGCAGAATCATTCCAAACAAAATCTTTTTCTATTTTTTATTTATGAAAGCGCTTTTATGATAATCACATAATTTAATACGTATTATTGCACAATTAATTTAATTATTAATGTGCTTTGCCTATATTTTGACGGTGATTTAAATACTTAGAAGAAATAGAGTTCTCTAAACCAAATTATTCCAATCGATGCCATTCAGAAAGTTGGTTAGGCTGCTTTTATCTGATGGTATCGATAACTCCAAAACAACAGGCGAAGACTTGATCCTCTTCGCCTGTTTTATTTTTTGGGTTCTGGGCTCTTGCCGGACATCATAAATGATCTAAATTTTAATGTCTGCTTTTTTGTTATTTACCTAAACAGTTTAACAGGTAATTTTAATTTGATCGAATTATTATGACCTCATTCATGATTAGTCAAACCTACTCATTATTTCTAACGGTATTCCTTCAAATACCACGAAATGTACCTAACCCTTCCAATAATGAACCTTTGATCCTCAGTACGCCATTCGACTATTTTCTGGTGATTGGAATGCCAATTCTTATACTTATCGGATACTATTTTTGGAGAAAAAGGAAGAAAAGGGAATCTGCTGAATAGTCTGTGATCATATCAATGCGAGTATTTGCCGCTACTGTAGACCAAATATACCTGTCAATTGTATGAAAACGATTCGGGACATAAAAATTGAATGCGTGCGTGGTGATATCTCAAAGCAGGAAGATATTTCCGCTATTGTGAATGCAGCAAACGCCCAGCTTCGCACCGGTAGCGGAGTGGCTGGAGCTATCCATCGTGCGGCCGGACCCGGTCTTGCTGAAGAATGTCGGCCCTTGGCACCCATTAAGCCTGGAGATGCCGTTATTTCCGGGGCACATAATTTACCCAATGACTATGTGATCCACTGTTTGGGTCCGGTTTACGGTCAGGATAAACCGGAGGATAAACTATTGGCAAACTGCTATCGCAATGCACTGATACTGGCAGAAGAGAATTCGGTCCGTTCCATCTCTTTTCCGGCCATTTCGACCGGAGTATTTGGTTACCCGATGCAAGAAGCTGCTCAAATTGCTTTTTCGACCATTAAAGATACACTGCCTGAATTGAAAACTGTGAAAGAGATCAGGTTTGTATTGTTTAGCGAAGAGGATCTGAAATTACATGAGAAAGTGATGGAAGAAGTACTTTAGCTCATTCTATTCGTTCCGACGCAGCGTGAATGGAATAAGGATGACCCATTTCAAACAATCTGGTTCAAGCGTCCGCTTGGACCATTTTAAATTCAAGCCACTATTCAAAAATCTAACCCCGTACAAGCGGACACTTGCACTAGCAGCATTTTGAGGATTAATTTTGTCACTTGATCACTTGGAGTTTGAATCCTTCTATTCGTTCCGAAACAGAGCGTCTGAACGAGGGCGATGTGGGTAAATATTAAATTGATACAGGTTTCCACATTATACGCAAGTTCAAGTATCCACTTATATTGTTGTTAGAAAAATCGCCCTTACCCTGATTGCTCCGATGCGAACCCATTGAGAGTAAGTAACATAGTGATGTTGAACCGATCACCCCTTCAATCCGGTGTGCCTTATATGCAATGGTGAAAACCGTATTTCAAACAAACTGGATTAAGTGTTCGCTAATGCTACTTATTTATCTTGCCCTTTAATTTCTTTCCACTTTTTCCACAGCAACGCTTCCCGGCCCTGAGTTCCCGCTTTATACCACCGCTTATTCTTCAGAGCATCCGGCAAATACTGCTGATCTACCCAGTTGTTCGGATGATCATGCGGGTATTTATAATTATCGGAAGCATTCTCTACACCAAGATGTTTTGAACCCAGCTTATTGGCTGTTTTATCTTTCAGGTAAGGTGGAATTTCCTTTACGCCCCGTTCACTGATTTCCCGGTTTACTTCAAAAATAGCTTTGGTACTGTTGCTTTTCGGGCACTGACTCAAATACAAACACGCATGCGACAGAAAGTACATACCTTCCGGCATTCCGCATTTAGTGAAGGCATCCTGACAGGCATTCACCATGGTGATGGCATTGGGTTCGGCTAAACCAACATCTTCGCTGGCAAAAATGAGCATGCGCCTGAAAATAAAAATTGGGTCATCACCTCCTTCCAGCATGGCGTTCATCCAATACAAGGCTGCATCAGGATCGGAACCGCGCATCGACTTTATAAAAGCGGAAGCGTAGTGATAATGCTCATCCCCGGTTCGGTCATAGCGCACATTTCGGCGTTGAATGCTTTCTTTGGCCACATCTAAATCGATGGTGATATTGCCATCATTATCCGGTTCACTGGAAAGCACAGCTACCTCAAGGGCATTCAAAGCATTTCGGATATCCCCACCGGCCATTTCTGCAAGGTGATTGAAGGCCTCTTCGGTTACTTCAATTTGTTTATCACCCAATCCGTTTTCCTCATCCTTCAAAGCCCGATTCAGCATCAGTTTTACTTCATCCATTGTTAATGGATGAAGTTCAAAAAGCTGACATCGTGATAACAACGGATTTACCAGGGAGTAAAATGGATTTTCTGTGGTGGCTCCAACTAATGTGATGATGCCTGATTCCAAATGTGGTAATAGAGCATCCTGCTGAGCTTTATTCCAGCGGTGAATTTCATCCACAAATAGGATGGTTTTTCGACCGTTGAGTTTACGTAGCTTTTCGGCCTTGTCAACCACATTCCGCAGCTCTTTGATCCCATCCAGTACTGCATTGATCACTTCAAACTGCGCCTTGATCTCCCTCGATATGACATGTGCCAGCGTGGTTTTCCCCGAACTCGGCGGACCGTAAAAAATCAGTGAACCGATCACCCCGCTTTCGATCATACGTCGAAGCATTTTTCCTTCACCTACCAGGTGCTCCTGTCCCGCAAATTCTTCTAATGATTGCGGCCGCATTCGAGTGGCCAAGGGCTCACTATACTGCGGATTATCTTTTTGAGAAGAGGAGGAAAAGCCGGTTGATCGTTTTTCTTCGAAGAGATCCATGAATGAATTTCGTGGGGGTTACAAAAGTATATGTAAGATATGTGTTTTAAGGGAAAGAAGTAGTCAGAATTCAGTAGTCAGAACCCAGAATTCTGGGTTCTGATTTCTTTCTATAATAACGACTTCTGGCTCCCATATTTCTCCAGATACCGATCCATCTTCAATTTTCTGCGGGTTGAATCGCTCGTCATGTAGCGCAGCTTTCCGTAAATGGGGCGTTCCTGCCAGGCGCGATCGAATCGTCCGAAGCACCAGAAAATACCTGAATAGCTGTTAGGATCACGCCCATCCAACGCATACCGATTGTTGAGTTCGATCATGTAATCCAATGCCGTGCGGTAGTCTTTCGTCCATTCGATGATCTTCTTGCCCCACAGCATTCTCAGATAATTCTGCATAATACCGGTTTCCCGAAGCTGTGTTTGTGCCGCATTCCAGATCTCATCATGGGTTTGGGATTGAGCAAATTCTTCAAGTTCATACACCCATTCTCGTTTATCATCCTGATGCTCACTCAGTGTTTCCTTTACCCAATCGGGCAAACTTTCAAACTGATCGTAATCCGGCCGGTGATGCGCAAAATGAAAACCAACTTCCCGCCAGGTGATTACCTCATCCAGGAAACTCTCTACATTTGGGTCACCGTTAAAGAAGCCTGAGTTCTTGCCATTGTTTGGTGTGATATCATCCAGATCCCACCCTTCCGGCTGGTGATCCAATACCGTTTTCACGATCTCATACTCACTGATCAATCCAAAATGCAGCCACGGGCTCAATCCACTTGCGGCATCGGCATCAGGATCATTCCGCTCCTCATCATAGCGACTCAATCCGTGTGCAATGAAATCCCCAAGTTTACCCAACGCAAACTGCCGGGTTCCTTTCAAATCGGTGATGCCGATGTTGTGATCAATATCCAATTCTGAAATAAATCCCGGAATATCCTCTAAAATTTTATCCGCTCGTGGATATTTATCTTCAAATCCATCGGGTAAACTGGCAACATTATGATTTTTAAGATCGTCTATCGGATCTTTTTTGGGAGGATGGGTGTAGGCCTCCAGAAAATGTTTCTGCATCACTTTACGAAAAAGATAGGCGGAGTATGGATCTTTGTCGGTTACTTTTAGCGGAATGATGCCGTTTGAGTCGATGGAGATGTAGGGAACATCGATCTCACCGGCCATTTTCTCATTGTTTTCTCTGATGATGTAAACGGGATATTCATCAGCCACTACGGTCAACGCATTCCCGGCAAGTTCATAAAATGAATCCTTGACCGTGCCGGACTCACGTTCCGCATAGCAGTAATGATTCACTCCCGTATCCTTAAGATCATCTAAATGCTCTTTCATACCTTGCAGCAAAAACGCGTGAAACCGGTCGCTGGCCCATGGATAATTAACCATCACACTTTCGTAGATAAGCAGGGGCTTATCATATTTATTAGCAAGAGCAACCGCATATTCGAGGGCATAATTATACTGAGTGCGCCGGTTGATCTGCATCCAATACAGGATATAATCCCCTTCCGGATTGGGTTCTTTATCGTTTCGCTTAAATTTGCGTAGGCTGTTGATGTTTTTCATAATGGTCTGCATTCTGATTTTGCAAACCAATTTGAGTCATCACTAATTCCGAATGCTAAGTACACCTTCACTAAACGGCTTGACCTCCATAGTCAATGAATAATCGGGTTGATCGGGATTGCTTACAGTGATAAACATTAATGTGTCCGATACAATGCTATCAATGGCATGATTATATTTCAGATCGTTCAGATTCAAATCCTCGATTTTGAACGACTCATTTATATCACCTTTAAGGATCCCATATTCAGCCGCAGCAAATCCAACCTCTGCTAATTCAGAACGCATCATATCTTTCTCTCTGTTTTTTCCCGACATCATATCATTGTTATTAAACACACGTATGTGGTTTATTTCAACCGGAATGATCATAAATGCCCAAATACAGATCGCCCCACCTATATACCAATACCAGGGCTTAGCTCTGTCCGGGTCCGATTTTGATCTCTTGAATCCTCTATAAAACAAATAGGGCCCGATCATCAAGTATAACACCACGTTGAAATATATTGAGGCTGTTCTCCAGTTTATCGAAAACCCCTGTGCAGCGCCCCCGCCAAATATATTAATGGCATCCACGGTTGCGAGCCCAATGATCACGATAGTTGGGTGAATATTGAACAGGTAATTTATATTGTCTGGCAAGAAATCCCAGCTATCCTGAACCATAGTAAAGGCCATCGGCACCAAAATCACAACCATCACAAGTATAAGCCACTCATTGAATCTTCTAATTGAGAACTTCATAGCTGACCCCTTCTTCGTTTAAGGTGAACATCATTTCGTACCGACCAACTTGCCCATCGTAATTATTGTATTCCGGATCGGAACCTATTGAAACATCTGCTACTACGATCACACGTACTTCATCGGCTTCCTCATCAATATCATAGAAATGATTCAGGTTATCCTCATCTATATCGGCCATCGAGCTATCCCCTGCAGCCTTTCTGAGATCGAAATCTGATAAATAGATCCCATCTTCACCTATTTGCTCATTCATCACGTCTTTAAATGTTGCCACAATAGATTCCCTGTCGTTCTGGTGGTACTGTCCCAACACGTAGATCAATTTTTCACGGACATCGGCCTGCGTGGCCCCTGAATCGATTGTCTTACGTATCTCCAGCAGAAGGTCTTTTTGGTAATCTTTTCTTCCATAATCATGGGCAAAAGCGATGGCGTGAAACAGAACACCCAAAACAACCAATCCATAAGTAATTCGATAAGCCCATTTCGATTCAAACTCTTTTTCACTCAGGCTCAGTATCCTTCCCAGAAATATCACCCCGGTGATCAAAGCGATAAACAGACCTAACCAGATCTTTCCAAAATAAAGCGGGATAAAAAAGCCTAATGCAGCAACGACCATTCCCCCGAATAAGAGTTTCGTTTCTCTTTCCATAAAACAATTTTTTAGTTCTATTATACAGAATAACAGGAAATTCTGTATTTAAAGCAAACAATCACATACGCCCTAAAGACTTGATAATCTTATCCGAGCTTTCCATGATCTCCTTTTTATCCTCATCGCTCTTCTTATCAAACATATTCACCATGAAATTGGAGCGACCGTTTTGGGTGAAGGTATCCCGCTGCTTATCAATAAAATTCCAGTATAGATAATTAAAAGGACAGGCATTCTCTCCGGTCTTTTTACTGATCTTGTACTCACAATGTTTACAGTAATCACTCATCTTATTAATGTAATTCCCGCTGCTCACGTACGGTTTAGAGGCTAGCACCCCACCGTCCGCAAAGGTGGACATACCCAATACATTGGGCAGCACCACCCATTCATAGGCATCCACATAGGCCAAATGAAACCATCGGTTCAATTCACGAGGATCGGTTTCAGTAAGATTACTAAAGTTACTAAGCACCATCAGTCGTGGAATGTGGTGTGAATAACCTTCTTCAATGACCGGCTTAAGACATTCACTCATACAATTCATTTTGGTCTCACCTTTCCAGTACATTTCGGGAAGCTTGTTGGTGAACCCGAAATGATTGGCTTCACGCACTTCCGGCATCATGGCTTCATAATACACCCGCACATATTCCCTCCAACCAATGATCTGACGAATAAAACCTTCTACCGAATTCAACCTTGCTTTGCCTTGTTTGTAGGCTTGCTCCGCTTTGTCACACACTTCTTTTGGGAGGATCAATCCATTGTTCAAATACATTGACAATTGTGAGTGAAATAATTTATACCGTCCTTGTGCCATGGCATCTTCATACGGACCAAAGTCATAGAGCCGCACTTCTATGAATTCATTTAAACGATACAATACCTGTCTTCGGGTTACCGCATAGCTGAAGTCATCACTTTTGCCAAAACCATCTCCATACCAGGTTTCCACCATCTCAATAACCTCTTCAGTAACAGCATCGGGTAAAGTCTCCGCTATTTCCGGCACGGGATGATCTTTGGGAAGCTTCTCTCTGTTTTGCTCATCATAATTCCATTCGCCACCCTCCGGCTGATCTCCGTTCATCAGGTATCCGGTTTTACGTCGCATTTCGCGATAGAAATATTCCATCAGCCAGCCATCCTTTACACGGTCTTTGTATTCCTCCGGATCAGCCAGAAAAAAGTTATTGGGAATTTCCTCCACCCGATCGCTGAATGTAGCATGTACCGATTGAAGTCGTTCTCTGCTATCCCATTCTGATGGCGTCATATATGTAAGATGCAGATCTTTATTCTTTGAAAGAATGGAAGTCAATCCGTCATTAAAGTGCTGTTTTGTGGAATGATAATGAACCGGAAACCCTGATTCTGCGCACTCAAGGGCAAAGTGACGCATACTACTCAATATATAGATCGCTTTCTTTTTGTGGTGAGGCAGTTCCTTTCCTTTTTCGGCCGACTCCATAAAAATAAGCAGCGGTTTTTCTTCGCGGATCCAGCCGGGCCATGCATCCAGGTTCAACTGATCGTGTAAAATGAATACCGCCCGGGCATGGTCTTTCAAATTTGGCTTTGAAATGGTACTATCCACTTGCGACAAAAAGGCTCTGTTCTTCATACTGATTTTAATGCTTTATATAGTTTTAAGCGTTCCGGACAGCTATAAAAGAAAATTTATTGAATTTTAATTCATTACTATTATATTAGTACTAACTAATTACTACTGCCATGAGAAAATCACTGACACCACTTGGAGAATCGGAAATGGAAATCCTGCATCACGTGTGGGAACTTGGAGAAGCTACTGTTGCACAGGTCAGGGAGCGCATCCTGAATGACCGGAAAGTTGCTTACACCACGGTGATGACCATTATGAAGAATTTGAACGACAAAGGATTTCTTAAATACTATAAAGATGGCAATACCTATGTATATAGTGCCCGCATTGAGCCGGAGCAGGTACAGTCTAACCTCGTTTCAGGACTGATCGATAAGGTATTCAAAGGATCTACCTCTGCCCTTGTACAAACGCTTGTGAAAGGTGAGAATATCAGTGAGAAGGAACTGAAAGAACTTCGGGATATGATCGATAATATGGAGGATCAGTGATGTATGAACTTATCTATTATCTGAAAGAGATCGGAAATTTTAGCCTGGATACCATTTGGTTTCCTTTGGCAATATGGACACTGTGTTGCGGAATTGCGTTTATTGTACTGCGTAATCGCGAAAGCCTGAATCCCCTGTTTCATTATCATCTGAGAACTGCAGCCTTGCTTTCACTTCCATTTGGTATCAGTGCCGCTGCTCTTATGAATCGCATTCCCGCCTGGTTTACTGAATCCAACATTGAGACCGCTTTTTTTGTGGTTCAGAATCCTATTGAGTTAGTACCTTCGGGCGTGAATTCATCGGCAGAGATCTCTATCAACTGGATGGAGCCGTCATTATTGATTGGTTTGACCACGGTTATACTGGGACTTGTATCACTCTTTATGCTTGGACAGCTCATTAGCAGTTATCTGGCATTGAAATCCCTTTACAGAAATCTCGACATCACTGAATTACAGGATGTGCTTACAAACGAACCGGATAACAACCGGACCATTAAATTAGCTTTTCATGATCATCCGCTGGTTCCATTTACTTTTGGATGGAAGCAGCCGGTGATCGTGCTTCCAAAATTATTACAGCACGAACCGGAGAAACTGGAGATGGCCCTTCAGCATGAACTCACCCACATAAAACGTGGTGATTATCTGCTGCAGCTGGCCTTGTCAATGATCGAATCACTCTTTTGGTTTCATCCTCTTATACGGTATGGAAATCAGGAGATCGACACCTATCGGGAAATTTCCTGTGATCAGGAAGTGCTTTCCAGATCCGATTTCTCCATAAAATCCTATGCCAGCCTGCTTTATGAGTTAGTTCCTTTGAGCAGCGGTGCGGGACGGTTGTCAGTAAGCATGGCAGTGAAGAACTCAACCTTAAAGAAACGGATCAAAACCATGAAATATCATAAACTACATAAAGCCTCATTCCGGCAAAGCATCGCTTTCTTAATGCTGATGATCGTTGGAATTACACTACCCATAGCTTGTTCAGATCTGCGTGGGCCTGACTCAATTTCGTTAGAAGAACTTGAAAATGCTCAAATAAGTATTCAGGAGTCAACCTTATCAATTAATGGCATTCAACTAAACGACAAAGCTTTAAATGATATCTCGGTTGGTGGGCTTGGTGCTGTAAGTATCATGGCTGGCGAGTATGGAATGTTTAAAGTAGCACCCAGACAATTTGAAGGTGCAGTTAAAGCCGGAAACATAGATGACAATACACTTTCATTCAAAATTAATGAATTGAATGTTGAGCTACGATCGTCCTCAGATATACTAAACGGTTTCTCAAATTCATCTCTTTGGGTTTCACATAATAGAGAAATTGCAAAAAGCACTAAATTATTTTCTCCTGCCCTTATATCAAACGAAAATGCTGAAGCTGTAATGCCTCCACCACCACCAACACCTCCTTCATTTGAAGATCAAGAAGACCTTGGTGATTATTTCGTAGTAGTGGAAGAAATGCCCAAACTCATTGACGGCATGAAATCCATTCAGAGTAAAATCGAGTACCCAACCATGGCGCGCCGTGCCGGTATTGAAGGTCGGGTTACCGTTCAATTCATTGTGAATGAGAAAGGGGTTGTAGAAAATGCCCAGGTGGTCCGCGGAATAGGAGGCGGTGCCGATGAAGAAGCGCTTAGGGTGGTTAAACAAGCTAAATTTGAACCCGGCATGCAACGCGGTAAACCGGTTAGAGTACGGTATGCTCTATCGATTAATTTCCGATTGGATGATACCGGAGTCAGCACCCCCGATAGTTCAACCCCTCCACCACCGCCTGAAGGGCGTTAAACCAAATACACCTATAATTTTAAAGCGGAGCAAACATTCCGCTTTTTTATTGAACTTTTTTTGCAACAACTTTTTTTAGCTGTCGTATCAACGGATTAGATTATAATCTAAAAATATTTTCAACATGGCAGCTAAACTAAAAAAATCGCGTACCGATAAAATGCTTGCCGGCGTTTGCGGTGGCTTTGCGGAATATCTCGGATGGGATTCAACCCTGATCCGTATCATTTTCATTTTACTCATTTTCTTAGGCTGGGGATCTCCGGTACTTCTCTATTTTATTCTGGCAATTGTAATGCCTGACTAAGCCCTTCTTGTAAAAGTCGTACCGGCTTAGCATCTTGCCCTCCAACTTAATCAGGAGCGTTTATGAAAGTTGGTATTATTGGAGATGCAAAACGGGCGGTAGCGTGGGAGCGACATTTACGTCCTCATCAGATCGTACAAGAAGTTGAACTATGCCCAAGTATCAAAGAGTTGGGAGATGTAGATGCTTGTTTCCTGGTTGATGAAACTGATAACAACCTGGATCTGCTATTGGAGGGAGTCCATCAGGGCTTGAACTGCTTTTTGATCGCTTTACAGCCAACTGATACGGATAAGCTTGAGACAATTTACAGAGCATCTATGGAAGCCGGTGTGCACGTGCAGTTTTCTCACTGGCCAACCCTTGCTCCTGCCACCCAGTGGATGATGAACCGTATGCCCCGCCCATCCTACCTTAGCATATCCCGGAATGTTCAGTACACGCAATTCATGAATACAGTAAATGAATTCAGGCATTATTGGATCGATGAACTTGGCCTCTGCATGAAGTGGCTGGATAGTGGCATTCATCATATTGAGGCAAAACAGGTTTTACTGAACGATACACATCCTTCTGTATTCCACCTGTTCATCCGCTTTGACAATGGCTCTACGGCAGACATAAATCTGTATACAGGGGCATCTGTAAATAAACATATTCGCATTGCCGCTAACCGACAAGAGATCTTTGAGTGTGATGCTCCGGAGCAGAATATCAGGATCGGCCGTTTGAACTCTGGGGAGCATTTATATTTTGAAAAACAATCCTTCGATCCTGCTAAAGCCGCTGAAAAATCTGCACTTATGTTTCTGAAATCAGTACAAATGAATCGGGAGACAGCTTACACTCCTTACGATGCTTATCAACTGTCTTTGCAGGTAAAACAAGTAGAAAAACGCCTCTCACAGTACCACTGAGGGTTATGTTAACTTTATGTTAACTTACCGTTAACAAATCATTTACATTGAGTTAACAATTCCTTAACATTGGGGGTAGACCTAAATGGAGGAATGCTATGAAAACGATTATTACAACAATTCTACTTGGTTTTTTTATTTCAACCGGCCTTTTTGCACAACAGACTATCAAAAACGTTGAACACGAGTATGAGATCACACATGTTGAAAACAATGTGTACGACGTTAAGTTTTTAGATAGCGAAGGAAATATCCTTCAAAAAGGTCAGTACTGGAAAGAAGGAAATACGGTTAAACCACATGGAACGTGGTTATTATATGGCTTTGATTCTGACGAGGTCATTACCAAAGCTGTTTACGATAAAGGAGAAAAACTCAGTATTGAAACTATTATTGATGGAAAAGTAGTAAAGGCTAATAAAGAGTTGATAGCTACAAAAAATCTGTAGCAACTACATTTCCACTATTCAACAACAATCATCTATATAATAAATACAAGCACCAAAAATAAGAGGAGGTGCCACTATGAGAGCTAAGTTATACGAACAATATTACAAACTGGGATTTGACCACTATATCTTTAAAAACATTTTTGGCTTACATAAGCCGGATAAAAATGTAAAACGATTCTACTATATGATTATCGCAACTATGCTGATGATCGGTTTGGTCATTTCTTAATTACAGTTATTGATCACTTTTTAGGCTTCATGGCCTTGAATATCTTTTTCAGTTTACTGCGCGACATTAAAGTGTCTATAAAGTTAAACTGTCCGGCCTGAAGCCTTTCGCCTCCGTCTATGACCACACATTCCCCGGTCATATACGACGAGAGGTCAGACATTAAGAAAATTGCAAGATTGGCGAGCTCTACCGGCTCGCCATATCTTTTTAGGGGAACCTTATCTATAAACTTTTTCTCCATGGTCTTTTTCGGAACTAAGCGCGACCAGGCTCCTTCTGTAGGAAATGGTCCGGGAGCTATGGCATTTAGCCTTATTCCATATTCAGCCCATTCAAAAGCTAAGGAACGCGTCATTGCTAACACACCCGCCTTTCCACACGCTGATGGCAACACAAAGGCACACCCGGTCCCCTCGGCATAGGTGGTCACCATATTCAGTATGGTACCTTCCTTTTTATTATCGATCAGATAATTACCGAATACATGGGTGCAATTGAAACTTCCGTGAAGAACAATATCAACGATCGCTTTAAATCCTCCAGGACTAAGATCTTCTGACGCTGACAAAAAGTTACCGGCTGCATTGTTTACTAATCCCTCAATAGAGCCAAAATCATTAATGATTTGTTCAAACATTGATGTTACGCCATTATAGTCTCTGACATCGCATTGATAGTAACCGGCTTTAGCTCCTTCTCTTTCCTTTTCAATGTCTTTTACTGCCTTCTGAAGCTTCTCTTCCGTTCTGCCGCAAATAGCAACGTTGGCTCCTGTTCTCGCAAATGCCTTGGCCATTGCCAATCCCAAACCACTGCCTCCCCCGGTTATTAAGATAGTTTTTCCTGAAAGCGTGTCATCTGTGTACATAAAATTTCTTATTTAAAATTTCACAATGTAACCATAGGGGTAATTCATGAATTACCCCTATGGTTACAAAATTTTGATTTCGAATCGCCAATTAAAGATTAATCAACCCAAATTCTCAAAAATACCGGCAGCACCCATACCTCCACCGATACACATGGTAACCAATCCGTATTTTGCATTACGGTCTTTCATCTCATACAGTATCTGCGTGGTCAACTTTGCTCCCGTACAACCCAGGGGATGCCCCATGGCTATCGCACCACCATTCACGTTGGTTATCTCTTCATCGAGTCCTAGTTCACGTATCACAGCCAGTGACTGAGATGCAAAGGCTTCATTTAATTCGATCAGATCTATGTCAGACAATTTTAATCCGGTTTTATCCAATACTTTCGGCACGGCCTCTATCGGCCCAATACCCATAATTTCAGGAGCCACACCGGCGACCTGAAAACCCACATAACGAGCCATAGGAGTTAAACCAAGTTCCTTGACCATTTTTCCACTCATAACCACCACACCGGCAGCGGCATCGTTCATCTGCGATGAATTACCGGCTGTTACGCTTCCGCCATTTTTAAATACCGGACGTAATCCGGACAAGGCTTCCACCGAAGTATCTGCCCTGGGTCCTTCATCTTGTTTGAATGTAAATGACTCTTCGATCAACTCTCCATTCGCAGCCACTTTCTTTTCTGCAACTTCTACCGGAGTGATCTGTTCGTCAAACTTACCCTCTTTCCAGGCATTGATCGCTCTTTGATGACTTCGAAAGGCAAATTCATCCTGATCTTTCCGGCTTACCTTATATTTATCCGCTACATTCTCGGCTGTAATTCCCATACTAACGTAAACGCCGGGTTTATCATTAACCAACTCCGGGTTGGGTTGAACCGACATACCTCCCATTGGTACCAAACTCATGGATTCGACTCCACCGGCAATAATCACATCTGCTCCACCTGCCATGATGCGCTCAGCTGCCATAGAAATAGTCTGCAGCCCCGATGAACAAAATCGGTTCACGGTGACGCCGGGTACTGAATCAGGCAATCCGCCTAAAATGGCAATCTGTCGGGCTACATTAAGTCCTTGCGAAGCTTCCGGAAAGGCACATCCCATGATCACGTCTTCCACCTTCTCAGGGGCTAACCCTTTGGTACGGTTAAGGAGGTCTTTGACCACGGCTCCACCCAGCGAATCAGGCCTGGTAAAGCGCAATGACCCTTTATTAGCTTTTCCGCAAGGCGTTCTTACGGCTGAAACGATGTAGGCTTCTCTGTCTGACATAATTTTAAAATCCTTAATTTTGATCTTTAATTTCTGAGTGGTTTACCTTTCTTGAGCATATGTTCCAT
>JAASTO010000169.1 GCA_021767245.1 Balneolaceae bacterium | reverse complement strand
TGCTAAATTCAGGCATAAATCAATCTCAAACCTGGAACTAGCGCAGGCGTCACGCCTGTGCGGTGGCTAGTTAGAGCAAAGTTGGTTGCCCATCTAAAACTATCATAGATTTCTCCGCTCCATTCACTCGCCTTAGGGGCTCGTTCCTTCCGGTCGAAATGACAAATGGAGTGCTTAATTCAGGCATAAATCCACTTCGAAATTGAATATTCCGTGTTGGATATTGGAAATTGAGAACAAGCGCTGATCAGAGCCTGCTCAGTACTTCGGTGATAACCTGTGTCAATTTAGGTTCGGCCATGGCGGCAGCGGCCATGATATCTTCGATGTTGATAGCCTCCAGTGCATCGGGGAAGCATTCATCGGTGATCACAGAAATTCCCAAAACATCCATGCCCATGTGTACAGCCGCGATTACTTCAGGAACCGTACTCATGCCAACAGCATCTGCTCCAAGCCGGCGCATATAGCGATATTCCGCTTTGGTCTCGAGCATGGGCCCGGTTGCAGAAAGGTAAACCCCTTGATGCATTTTGATGGCATGTTCGAGGGCCACATTTTCTGCCAGTTCCAGCAGACGGTCGGTGTAGGGCTCGCTCATATCCGGGAAGCGTGGACCTAATTCATCATCATTCGGACCAATAAGGGGATTGTCACCCAGGAAATTGATATGATCAGTAATGAGCATGATATCGCCGCTTTTATAGGCGGGATTGAGTCCACCCGAGGCATTGCTGACGATCAGGGTCTGGGCTCCGATCGATTTAGCCACTCTAACCGGAAAAACGATCTGCTGCATGGTATAGCCTTCGTAGAAATGAGTACGTCCATGCATGGCCACTACATCTTTACCACTAAGCTTGCCGAAGATGAGTTCACCCGGGTGTAATTCTACGGTAGCTTCAGGAAAATGCGGAATGTCTTTGTATGCCAGGGTGTGAACCGTTTCGATCTCATCGGCCAGCTGACCGAATCCGGTTCCCAGAATGATCAAATACTCAGGCTGAAAATCAGTTTGGCCTTTGATAAAATTGACCGCTTCATCTCTTTTGGCGCGGAATTCTTCAACGGTGTCGTATTTCATATAAACTCTAAAGGTTGTAGGCGGAACGGTTGTTCAATGATAGACCGGGTGCCATTCTGTTTTAATCTATTTCGTCAAGAATGTCGTCAAGCCTGTCACTGCCAGGAGGGAAGGCGTGATCTTCGTCTTCTTTTCTGGAAGTGGTTTCTTCATCCATATCATCCTCAAGGTCGTTATCAGCCTCTTCATCCAGCACAAAACGGGCACCGCCACCGTTGCCGGTGTTATCAATGGCCTCCTCCAGGTTGACCTCTTTGGGTAACTTAAAGACATCCATTTCATCGTTACCGAATTGCTCAATAGATTTCTTGGCGTTATCCAGATAGGCTGATATTCCGTTTATGATCTCTTCCCGGCGATCAAGCAGGCGCAGGATACTTTGACGGATCTGCTGTCGGTTGTGGTTGGCCTCCTGAATGATAGCGTTGGCTTCCATCTCGGCTTTTTCGATGGTGCTTTTGGCTTCCTGCCGGGCACCGGTCATCTTTTGCTCAACCGATTCCTTGGCGGTTTGAAGGGTTTCATGAAGGGCATCCTCTACGCGCTCATAATGTTTGACCCGATCCTGAAGCTTATCAATTTCTTGTTCAAGTTCCTTATTCTTGTTCAGCAGGTGTTCAAATTCGTTGGAAACAAGAGTCAGAAAAGCCTGTACATCGGCGGTGTCATATCCACGGAGGTTTTTCTCAAAGGTCTGTTGTTTGATCTCTAACGGAGTAAGTTTCATAAATCAGTGATTTTAGTCGTCCTTAAGCTTATTTAAAGTAACATTTATTCATTTAACATGTTACGCAAATTGCCGCTGTTGTCACGGTCGTCTTTGGATGAGGAACGGATATCTTCGTCTTCTATTTCAATTTCACCAAGGGTTTCGTGTTCCCCTTCTTCTACCCGATATCTCTCTTCCTCAAGCTCGGCCACTTTAGCCTCCAGAACGGAGATCTTTCGTTCCGTTGATTTTTTGAATTCCCCCAACGCCCTGAAAAACTGCGGGTCCAGTTGTGAATCGCCACTTTTGCGGTGGATCCATTGTTTAATGATGCTGAATATATTCCAGAATAGAAATCCGGCAAATCCAAGTCCACCCAGAATGCCAACCATTGCTAATACAAACTCTTCACCACTCATGATCTAATCTCTAACTGTGATTTTTATTTCTTGTGGACTTATTATCGGAATTTTGCCCCTCAACTTCATCATCAATTTCGATCTCCCCTAAAGGATTAGAGGATTGATTAGATGTATTCTTACTCCTGGTTTTCAGGTCAGATTCAAGCGTTTCGATCCGTGATTTCAGATTATGCACCACTTTCCGAAGTTCGTTGAGTTCCCGTACGTTGGTCACTCGCTTCGACTCCATTTCAATTTCTTTCTCCTTGAAAGCATAAAAGAGTCCGCCCGCAATTGAGACGATCGCTACGATCGCATACCATGGTAATCCGAATAACATAAGCCCTATATTATATATTGATTTCAGTTTTTGTTCAGAACGATGGATGAGCTTACGTGATAAACTCAGCCATAGTTGCGTTCACCGAAGATGGCACTTCCTATTCGAACCATCGTGGCCCCCTCTTCAATGGCGACTTTGAAATCGTTGGTCATTCCCATCGAAACATGCTCAAGCTTAACGCTGCCACCATTATACGTTTGATGAGAATCAAATAATTCTTTTAATAATTTGAATTCACTTCTTACATCTTCAGGGTCATCCGTAAAAGTAGCCATACCCATTAGTCCTTTTACCTTCACGTGTTCATAATTCTGAGCCGATTCCAGGATCCTGGCCAGGTCATCCGGTTTGCAGCCACCTTTTTGTTTCTCATCACTGATGTTGACCTGAATAAGGGCGTTGACCACCCGATTTGCCTGACCTGCTCGTTTGTCGATCTCTTTCAGGTATTTGGCTTTTTCCACAGAATGGATCCAATTCACCCGATCGGCAATGTACTTGATCTTATTGGTTTGAAGATTTCCGATGAAATGCCAGACCACATCCGGGTTGGCAATGCTTGCCATCTTATCTTCCAGTTCTTTCATGCGGTTCTCCCCAAAATGAAGCTGTCCGGCTGTTATGGCTTCCAGTATATCTTCATTTGGTTTGGTTTTACTGACCGCAACCAGGGTGATCTCTTTCGGATCGCGCCCGGAAGATTCACAGGTTTCAGCGATCTGTTCTTGAATGGAACTAAGATTTTGGGAGATATCCTCGTTACTCATGGCAAAAAAAGGTGGTTTTTTAAGATTCTAAGTAATTAACTGTAAGATAAGCTTTTATCATTCATCAATAAGCCTTATTTTTGGAAGCTCTAAAGACATTGTAATTAATGGTTATTTATTGAGATTGATAACGCTCAAAGTCATAATTCAACATTTTTCTTCGACTGGAAGGTCGGATTCAATAAAACAAGGGGATAGATAGCATGTCAACCCGAATCCGACAAATATCTACCTTCCTCGATCAGTGGGCACCGCCCCAGGTAAAAATGGATTATGATAATGTCGGATTACTTGTCGGAGACCCCAACGCTTCCGTTTCCTCCGTATTAACCTGCCTTGATGTGACCGACGCCGTTGTGGCCGAAGCTATCGAAAAAGGCTGTGAACTCATTGTTGCTCACCATCCGCTGATCTTCAGTAAGATCGGCAGTATCAATCCCACCGATGAACAAGGGCGCATCATATACAAACTGATTAAGAACGATATTGGCCTGCTGGTGGCGCACACTAATCTGGATGCCGCTCTCGATGGCGTCTCATTTGTACTGGCTAATATTTTAGGACTCGATAACCTTCGTTTCCTCGATAAGAACTATTCCATCAGCCGCAAGATCAGATTGATCACCTCCCACGCCGATAGCGATGCTGTTCTGAAACTGCTGAATTACCATTCCGCAGAGGAAGCCCATTACTTTGAGGTGAATAACCGCAAGGATGGCTTGAAATGTTTTGAGGCTATCATCGATCAGCATAATGTGTCGGTACTGAAGAAGGCTCTCAAAAAAGAAGGTATGCTGAAGGAAGGCAGTTTTCAGGTGATCGATCTCGCATCCACCACTCAGAATTTTGGGATGGGTGTGATCGGTGAATATCCTGAGGAAGGCATTGGTAAGAATGAATTTCTGCACCTGGTTTCAAAAGCACTGGATGTTAAAGCCATCCGGTATTCCGGCGATGTGGATAAGATCAAAAAGGTGGCGGTTTGTGGTGGTGCCGGTGTCTTTCTGAAACATAAAGCCATCCAAGCAGGGGCACAGGCTTTTGTGACTGCTGATATCAAATATCATGACTATTTCACCGAGAAGGACGATTTTCTACTCGTTGATGTAGGTCATTATGAAAGTGAATTCCCTATTGCTGAAGCCCTGAAAAATGAGCTGACCGAAGCATTTGAAGAGGTGGAAGTATCGGTCACTCGTACAATAACAAATCCGATGCAGATCTATGTGTCGGATCCTGAACCTAAAACTATTCAACAAAGTTGACCCTCACTCCATGAATGAAGTATTACAAAAATTAGCGAACCTACAATACATTGACAGCCGAATTGACGAGCTCAAACAGTTAAGAGGTGACCTGCCTGAAGAAGTACTCGATCTGGAAACTGATATTGCCCGTAAAGAGGCAAAACTCAATAACCTGACGGAAGAAAAGCAAAACCTGCAGGTTGAACTGGATAACCTGAAGCTGGATCTTCAGAGTTCTAAAGAGAAGATCGAAAAATATGAAGATCAGCAGCTGAGTGTACGTAATAACCGTGAGTACGACGCACTTACCAAAGAGATCGAAGCTCAGAAACAGGTGATCGAAAATGCAGAATCGCGCATCAAAGAGATCGAAAAGAGACAAGAAGAAATTGAACCTGAACTGGAAGTAGCTGAAAAAGAGCTTGAGGCTGCCCAAAAAATGCACGATGAAAAAAGCAGTAGCCTGAATGATGTGATTAAATCCACTCAGGAAGAAGAAGACAAGCTTCTTAAGAAGCGTAAGGAAGTTGAAGAAGAGATCGACGACCGCTACATGCGCAGCTACAAACGACTTCGTGATGGCCTGAATAACGGTATGGCCGTTGTGGCTATGGATCGCGGTGCCGCACTTGGAATGGCCCTGCCTCCTCAAACTCAGGTTGAAGTGCGCCGAAAGAATAAGATCATCATTGATGAGAACAGCGGACGTATTGTAGTGGATCAGTCATTCTTCGATAAAGCCAAAGAAGAATTGTCAATCTAAGGCAATACATTACACATTGATCGTTAATTTTTGGAAAAGGGAAGCTGCGTCTTCCCTTTTTTTGTTGGTGGCAGTCGGTGTTTTAAAACTCCACATGTTAATATTTCGGGTAATTTATTTCCCTACATGGATAGATCGTGCATCGCTGATCGGTCGTTCGGTTAATCAAAAATCAAGAAGTAGTGAACTGCGAATCATCGGTTGACCGAATTGTAGATGTCAGGTAATTCGATGACAATTTATAAATTAAGAATGGCCCTGAAGGGGCCACATATGAATAACCCCGGACAATGAAATGCGATAGCATGGAAGCAGTCCGGGGTTAATAAGCGTACATTGAATTAAGCTTCGCCCGATTGATGTTTAAACCTCTGATGGTTTACGAAGTTTGGGCAAACTTCTCTTTAATGACCAACTTCCCACAACCCTGCGAAAACCAACAGAGACATTGGCATCTCTGTTTTCTTGGGTT
>JAASTO010000168.1 GCA_021767245.1 Balneolaceae bacterium | reverse complement strand
CATACCTGACGAGATGATCTCACCGCCAATGATGTACACATAACTGCTGTCCTCAACATGCTCAGGGTCAACCCGGCCGATCATATCCATGTTGATATTTGCCACCGTATTCTGAATGGAATAGATCGGATGGTCTGAGTAATAGCGGGAACCTAACAAGCCTTTTTCTTCTCCTGAAACGTTAATAAAGAGCACGCTTCTTTTCGGACCAACACCGGCATTTTTGGCTTTCATCATGGCTTCGGCTGTTTGAAGAGAAGCTGTGGTTCCGCTTCCGTCATCATCGGCACCATTGTAGATATTATCACCGGTTGAATCGGGTCGGCCTATTCCAACATGGTCGTAATGTGAGCTTAACACTACTACCTCATGTTTCATCGCGGGATCAGAACCCTCCAGAAAAGCCACCACATTCTGCGTTTCGACTATATTCTCATTGATCACCGGGCGGTGCTCTAATGTGTAGTTCAGGTCATAGGCTCCAAATGACTCAGGTTGTGAAAATATACGTTGCTGCATTTCTTCCAGGGCTTCCAGGCTTTGTAAACCCAACATTTCGGCTCCAAGCTGCGGATGAACCCGGTTAAATGCCGGTGCAGTGCCGGAGTTGTTATCCTGCAGGTATTTAAGAGAAAGCCCTCTACCCTGACCAAATCCTGACATTCTGCTTTCAGCTTCCTGCTCAAAATCTTCCACATCGGTACCGATCACGAGAATGGTTCCAAGTGCCCCTTCATTTGATAAGACCGACTGCAGATATCGCATATCAGTCTTCCCTTCTTCATAAAACACCAGAACCCATTTTCCCTCAAGGTCTTCCGGAAAATGATCAATGCCTGCCTCTTCGTCGATCATTCCGGCTCCTACAAAAGCCACCTTTCCCTCAAGTGGATCGTTGCCCCCAAAAATGGTTACGAAGTTACCGGACTCGGTTTTGTTGTGAACCGATCGATCGGCCACTTCACCGGTTTCTGAGTTAGTGAGCGTATAACTGATCTCATCAACCGCAGGCTGAATTAGCTCATAATGCTGAAAGTAAGAATTGTTGTCTCCTACGGCTTTCAGGCCCATTTCTCTATATCGCTTAGCGAGGTAATTAGCAGCTTTTTGCTCGCCAATGGTTCCGGTTTCACGGCCTTGCAGTGAATCGTGAGCCAGCACAGCCAGGTCGCTGTGTAGTTTTTCTATTGTGATCTCATCCGCAAATGAGAAGATATCGACATTTTCTGCTTGTTTGGAGCTGTCGAGTGTACTGCATGATACAAAAGCAGCCAACAGTGCAGTGATCAGTATATTTTTAGTCATTCTTAATAATTTAATGTGATTGGATATTAATTTGCGCCAATGATCTCATCCACAGGTTTGAGATCGATATAAAATTCAGTAGGGTCGTCCTCCAGGAACAGATTAATCTGTTGCTCCTTGATCATCTCAAGTACTGCCAGAAAGGTAACCACTACATAGATCTTGTTTTGTAAAGTTGAGCAAACTTCCATGAACGACTGCTTTCCCTTTTCCTGCAATCGGTTCAATACAAATTCAGATTGCTCCTCAACGGTGGTACTTACCTTTTCAACGTGATGGATTATATTCTTTCTCTCAATATCCTGAAGGACTTTCTTAAAGGCTGCGATCAGATCAAACATGGTCACATCCTGTAAGGCTTCGCCGGAGGCTTGTTGCTCAACCGTATCCGCTTCCGGATAGCCTCTCATATATTTTTTCCGGGTTTCTTCATCCATGTCTGCCATCTTCTCAGACATTTCCTTATACCGTTTGTACTCCAGAAGTCGCTGAACCAATTCATACCGGGGATCTGATTCATCCAGTTCCTCTTCATCGAAATCCTCACGGGGTAGCATCATTTTTGCCTTTATCGACATGAGCATACTCGCCATCAGGATAAACTCACTTGCTACATCAAGGTCCAGCTCTTCCATTAAATGTATGTATTCCAGAAATTGCTTGGTGATGTATGAGATAGGAATATCATAGATATCCAGTTCGTCTCTTTTAATGAAGAAAAGCAGAAGGTCTAAAGGACCCTCGAAATTATTTAACTGTACTCTATACATATTCTACAAAATTACACTCTTGGCCAATCAATTTCCTGTTTTCTTTTACGCAGCTAATGTTATTTTATGGCTTGGTTGAATCAAGTACCTCAAACTCATGGATTACTCGAAATTTGTTGATGCGGTCCTGAATAATGATGAATCAATGATAACTGAGCAAGTCAAGGTTATCACGGCGGTTCTCATTAAATTTCTTACTGTACGTATGAACGCTTCCTTTGAGGACGCACAAGACTGCGCACAAAATACGCTCTTGATCGCATTAGAAAAAATCAGAAATGACGATCTGACCCACCCGGATGCCCTCATAAATTACCTGTTCACCACTTCCAAACATGAGTACTTTAAGGTGCTTTCTAAAGATCGAGAAGTGAATTATGAAGAGCTTCCCGAACATCACTCAACCAATGCCGACCAGCTTCACCGGTTAGTGGATAAGGAGAAAATGTCGCTTTTAAAGCGCTGTATGGAGGCTTTAAAGAGTGATTACAGAAAATACATTGAATATTGGTTTCAGAATCCGGGCTATGAAACTTCGGTGGTTGCCGACCATTTTGGGATCTCTGTCAACAACGCATGGACCAAGAAACACCGCATCGTTAACGTCTTAAAAGAATGCATTGAAAAAAAATTTCAAAAATAGTGTAAGGAATTGCTTTCTCATCGCTCTAACTATAGGAGATCAGAATGTATTTAAAAATACATTCTGGCATATTGATTAAAGTTTAGAACAATGAAAGATTCGAGAGAAAAAGACATTCGGCGAAAAATAGATGCCTACATAAAAGGCAGTTTAGGGGAAGATGAAATACAGAATCTTTGGAATGAGTTTGCAAAAGACCCTGAGCTTCTTGACTTACTTGAATTGGAGGTCAACCTAAAAGAAATTATTGAGAAAGAATCAGGAACTGTTGGTAGTGAAGATGCGGCTCCGATTCGCAAATTACCTAAGTGGACGTGGCATGCTGCAGCTGCCGCAGCTATCATCATGGTTGCACTGGTACAATTTTTCCGGGTTGATAGTCCGGCAAGTCTTGATCAGTTAGTGGTTCAGAATATTGAACCTTCACAGATTGAAACTTCGAATGCTGTACGGGCGGTGAAGGATATGAGAATAACCCCGGCAGATTCACTGCTTAACCTGGGTTTTCAGGCGTTTCTATCCGGTAATGATGACCGGGCTATTGACCTTTATGAAGAAGTTATAGCCAACTATAATGAAGAACCTTATGGTTCTAAAGCTTATCTGAATAAAGGGATCATACACTACAACGAATTTGAATTTCAAGCCGCTATCCATTCTTTTGAGCAAGCTCTCGAACGCGTAGAAGGCAGCCGTATGATAACAGAAAAAGCTTATTGGTACCTGGGGAATGCCCTTGTAAACATTGGCGAACTTGAAAAAGCAAGAGTTGCTGTCACTAAAACATATCAGCTTGATGGGGTATTCAGAAGCCCGGCATTCAGATTACTGAAAAAGTTAAATCAGGAGCTGGGCTATTCTGATTATGAAGAAGTGGAGCAGATCGATTAACCCTTCTGAAAATTTATTAAATAAATCTATGCCATTGGAATCGGTTCATCTGCTTCTTTCATGTGACGCATGAGGAACTCGTGAGCACTTAGTTTGGAGCTGCCTTTTTCCTTTTCCGCCCGTGTATAGCTTCCGTCACTATTCAACACCCACCTCTGTTTGTTGTCATTAAAATAGATATTCAACACAAACTGCAGATATTTTTTCAGCTTTTCGTCCTCGATTGGCGCGATTACTTCCACCCTCGCATCTAAATTACGATGCATCCAGTCTGCAGAGCCGATGAAATATTTATGTTGTCCTTTGTGGTTGAAATAATACAATCTCGAGTGTTCCAAATATCTTCCTATGATAGAGTGAACCGTGATATTTTCACTCATTCCCTCCTTCCCGGGTATCAAACGGCACACGCCCCTGACTATCAGATCAATATTGACTCCTGCTTCTGAGGCTTCATACAGTTTTTGAATGATCAATGGATCTTCAAGGCTGTTCATTTTGGCTATGATCCTGGTAGGGCGACCATTTTTAGCTTCCTTGATCTCAAAATTAATGAGCTCTGTCATTTGCCGGCGCATGTGGTGAGGGGCAACCAATAACTTCTCAAACTTTTGCTCAGGTGCATAGCCGGTCAGCAGGTTGAATACATCTGTTACATCTGAACAGAGAGAGTCCTCGCAGGTAAAAATAGCCAGATCTTCATAAAGCTGAGCGGTATCAGGATTATAATTACCGGTTCCTATGTGGCAGTAGGTTCTCAGGACATTCCCTTCCTCACGAACTACCATGGTCAGTTTAGAATGGATCTTTAATCCCGGTATACCGTAAGCCACATGTACCCCGTAATTCTCAAGTTTTTGAGCCCAGTTGATATTTCGTTCTTCATCAAAGCGGGCTTTTATCTCAACCAGAACAGCCACTTGCTTTCCTTCCTCAGCCGCGTGCATCAGTGAGTGCATCAATGGTGAATCCTGCGAGGTTCTGTACAAGGTTTGCTTGATAGCCAATACCTTGGGGTCTCTTGCCGCTTCTTCTATAAAACGTTGTGTGGTAAGCTCAAAACTATGGTAAGGGTGATGGACCATCAGATCTCCTTTGCGGATCACCTCAAACATGCTTGGCATTTCCTCATCCGGAGCGTGACGCAATGCAGGATGTAACACCGGTGTCCAGTTTCTTTCCTTGAGCCGGTTGAATCCGTCCAGCTTGGCAATATCGATCACATCTGCCAGGCCTATGGTCCCCTTCATTTCGTACACATCATTCCAATTGATATTCAGGTGATCGAGTAAATATTTCTTGATGTGTTTAGGCATCTCCGCATCCAGCTCCAGCCTGACAATCTCCGCAAATTTGCGTTCTCTTAACTCATCTTCAATAGTCTCTAACAGATCTTCTGCTTCTTCCTCATTTCTATCGACCGAAGCATTTCTTGTGACCCTGAAGGTATGGGCTGAGATCACTTCCATCCCCGGAAAAAACTGATCCATCTTTTCACGAATGATATCCTCAATGGGCACTAAAATGACTCTATTTCCTTTTCTGTGCACCTGTATAAAACGATTTCGGTTTGCCGGGATCTTCAAACGGGCAAAAGATTTCTCATTGGACCGCCGATTTATGAGTTCTATCGCGAATGACAAGCTTTTATTCGATATAAATGGAAACGGATGAGATTCATCAACAGCCAACGGAGTGACGATCGGGTAGATCTGCTTTTGAAAATAACGGTCGCACACGCTTTTCTGATAATCAGTGAGTTCCTGATAGAATCTTATCTGAATGCCTTTTTCTGCGAGTTTGGGTACCAGGTCATCGAAAAAACACGACCGGTACGACTCGATCATATTCTGTACTTCACTTCGAACGGCTTTCAGCTGATCGGTGGGGGTCATTCCATCCACGGATAATTCCTTGACTTCAGCCAGTTGCTGTCTTTTCAAGCCTCCCACCCTTTTCTGGAAAAACTCATCCAGATTTGAACAGACAATAGATATAAACTTGACCCGCTCAAGTAACTTATTTTTTTCGTTCCATGCCTCTGAAAGTACTCGCTCATTGAATTTAAGCCAGCTTAACTCGTAGTTAAAGAAGTAATCACTTCCGAATATTTTCAAGCTGCTGGAACGCAGATCTTTATGAAATCCCTTTTCTTTCAGGATCTCATTTTTTTTGGGATTTGCTAATTTCTTGGCAATCTTTGCCTTCTGCGTGAT
>JAASTO010000167.1 GCA_021767245.1 Balneolaceae bacterium | reverse complement strand
TTTAAGCGTAAATCAAATCAGTGATCAAAAGTTAATCCTGAAGCCATTAGCAGTGATCTCAAATTGATCAGCAAAATAAATAGCCTCTTTGGTAATCGGGGAGTGCATCAAATATAGGATCACATCAAATACCAGTAGAAAGCCTCCCTGTACCAAAAGTGATTTACCATAGCCTTTCAGCCTGTGTGATTGCTTCCTGATCCCTCTTTCCCAAAGCCAGGCTCCGGTTGCCATATATCCAAGATCCAAACCCGTATTTAATAGCAGGATCTTATCCAGATTTTGCAGTTCAGTAATAGTGTCAGAATAGCTTAAAACAGAAGGATCGGATTGGCTTAAATTATAGAGTGCGAAACCGGCTATTCCCAGGTTCACAATATTCCAACCTGCGTTCATTTGATGAAAATATTTACTGTCATGCGCGCTCAGAAAGTATCCTGTTGAGCCGGTAATCAGATTCAAAGTTGCCCAGCTTCCGAGCAAAATCATACCCTTTTTTTGGAGTTCAAAAGATTTTTGTGCGTAATTTTGAGCGTCAAATGTGCCATTTTGTGCGTGTAACAGATCAGGCATGATGACTGAAAAAAGGGCGATAAATATGAAAATAGCAGACGAAATTTTAATGTAACGCATTTCAAAATATTAGATAAGTATAAGGTGGAAAGGTCTTCGTTGAAATAAAAAACAACAGAAATTAATCCAGCATTCTCAACTTTGTCTAATTCTTAGATTGATCATTGGTTAACAAGTTCTTTTTAATGACTCATAGATTTCGACAACTATTCATTAATGCTCTATGACATCGACAGAAAACAAAGAAAAAAGGAAAAAGTTATTTATAACCCCAAAAGGTAGGCAACCGGTAAAATGATTAAGCTGATCACAAGCAGTATTAACCTGAATCTTGTTTTAATAAAAACGGGATGAAAGAGAAGTCCAAAGGTCAGAGGCTTTTCTTTTGTCATCCATTCGTAATAATGATGGCGATGAACGGCTCCCAGTGCCATGGTAACATGTCCGTGCAAGATGGTAAGCATAAAGGGAGCAGCGAATAATAAAGAGCCGATAAACTTTAGGTTCACATTAATATCGAGAAGTCCACTCGCATAATGATATGGCCACGCAAATAGCACGATCATGGGAATGGTCAATATCCAATTAACGATCGCAATACGCTTATAATTCGATTCATTAAGCTCAGACATGGAATTCTGCCTAAATTTGGGAAGCAATTAGCATTTCAATTTCCCGGTAGGGCATTTCAAACATTTTAGCCAGAGATTTTTTGGTGATGTTATTCTTGTATGAATAAGTTCCATTTCTCAACGCCACATTTTCCCAAAGGCATTCTTTGATGCCACCGGCGTCTCCAATAGAAAGTATGTAGGGGACCAGCACATTATTGAGCGCATAAGTAGCAGTACGTGGTACATTAGCCGGAATATTAGGCACACAATGGTGGATCACCTCATGTTGAGAGTACACGGGGTTGGAGTGTGAGGTTTGTCGGCTGGTGGCCACACATCCACCCTGATCTATAACGGTATCCACGACCACGCTTCCGGGTTTCATGGCCGCTATCATTTCCTCGGTTACCCAACATGGGGAACGCTCACCTTCAGCCATGGCTGCCCCTATGATCACATCCGCAAATTTAAGTGCTGAATTTAAGTACTGATGATTTGCAACGGCGGTAATGATCCTTCGGTCAAGGGCATTTTCCAGCCTGCGTAAAGCGGTCAGGTCAGTATCCATTACAAATACCTGAGCACCGTAACCCAATGCAGTACGTGCCGCATATTCACCGGTGATACCCGCTCCCAGAATGACAACCGTAGCCGGAGGAACCCCGGAAATTCCACCGAGCATGATACCCTGCCCACCACTCATGCTTTCCAGATAGTGTGCAGCGATCTGAACAGACATTGAGCCGGTTATTTCATGCATCATTCGTACGATGGGAAATTCCTTGTCCTCGCCCTGAATGTATTCATAACCGATTCCGGTAATAGACATCTTTGCGAAAGTTTCCAGGTAGTTTTTGGTTTGGCTGCCAATGTGCAATGCCGAAATAATGGACTGATCAGGCTGTAAATACTCAAATTCTTCTTCAATAAGGGGGGCGATCTTAAGGATCAGCTCTGATTTTCTGAACACCTCCTCACTACTGTAAGCAATCTCAGCTCCAGCATCGGCATACTCCCGATCTGAAAAGTTTGCCGCTTCACCGGCACCGGTCTCAATGAAGATCTCATGCCCATTAGCTTTTAAAACGGACACTCCGCCGGGGGTTAATGACACGCGGCGTTCATCGTAGGATATTTCTTTGGGCAATCCGATCTTTAGGGAAACCTGACTTTTGGAACGGATCAGGTGTTTCTCAAGTGTCTTCAATCCTATCTGTTCAGTATCAAGGGGTTTTATATCCATGAGAAGTTGGCTAAGGGTGATTTTCTCGAAGATAGGTAAATTTGTGGTAGAGTGAGAGATTCAGCATAATTATGACACCATAAGAATAACATAAGTATTACTTATTCTCCGATCATTTCCCTGAAACTTGCCTCGTCAAGTACAGGTACACCTAATTCATTGGCTTTATCCAGTTTACTGCCGGCAGAGTCACCGGCCAAAACATAATCTGTGTTTCCACTGACGGAAGAAGCTGTTTTGCCGCCATGTCTTTCGATCAGTTCTGTAGCTTCTTTTCTGGTTAGTGTTGGGAGGGAGCCGGTGAGTACAAATTTCTTTCCTTCAAATATGTTAGAAGCAAGCTCTTCTTCCTCAAGTTCAAATTGCAGCCCGTGTACTTTAAGTGCCTCTACGATCTGTCGGTTCTTATCGTTCCGGAAGAATGAAACCACGGACTCAGCAATGCGGGGGCCAATGGAATCAACCGCCTCCAGATCGGATTCAGTTACAGACTGAAGCTGTTCCATGGATTTGAATGCTTTAGCCAGATCTTTTGCTACGGTCTTACCAACAAAACGAATACCCAGGGCATAGATTACCCTTTCAAAAGGTTGCTCTTTACTTTTTTCAATGGCATCGATCAAATTCTGAGCACTTTTTTCAGCCATTCGCTCCAGATCCCTGATCTGATCTTTCTGCAGCTCATAGAGATCGGCATAGGTTTGAATGAGACCGGCAGATACCAACTGATCGACTACAGATTCTCCCAATCCCTCGATATCCATGGCATCACGGGAGGCAAAATGTTCAATTCTGATGCGAACCTGTGGCGGACATGTTGGGTTCACGCATCGCCAGGCAACTTCATCTTCATATTTGATCAACTCAGAGCCGCAAGCCGGGCAATTTTCAGGAAAACGGAATGGTGGGTTCCGGTCCTCACGATCCGGGTTGACTACATTGATGATCTGAGGAATAATCTCACCGGCTTTTTCGACCACTACAGTATCACCGATACGAATATCTTTGCGCTTGATCTCATCTTCATTATGTAGCGAGGCTCGTTTTACAGTAGTTCCGGCCAGTTCAACGGCTTCAAGCTCTGCAACAGGAGTGATGGTGCCGAGTCGCCCAACCTGCAGTGTGATATCATTGATCCTGGTGGTAGCCTGTTCCGCTTCGAATTTATAGGCAATGGCCCAGCGGGGGAATTTAGAGGTAGTTCCTAACTGATCACGATAGTGGCTTTGATTCACTTTAATGACCACACCATCCGTTTCGTAAGGCAGTTTGTGCCTTAGGTCATCCCATTCCTGAATAATAGCATGAACTTCATCGATCTTTGAGCAGATGCGGTAGTGTTCGGAAACCGGTAGCCCAAATTCCTGTAACAGTTCGGCCTTTTTAAATTGCGTTAGTGATTCGTCTTCATTTTCCAGGATCAGATCGAACGCAAAGAAACGTATGGGTCGTTGTGCAACCGCTTTTGGATCCTGCATTTTAAGGGAACCGGCAGTGGAATTACGTGGGTTGGCGAATACATTAAGGCCTTCCTCTTCCCGCCGTTCGTTAAGTCGTGCAAAAGCTTCTCTTTCCATGTATGCCTCTCCGCGTACCTCTATGATATCCGGGGCTTGTTCGGGTAATTCAAGGGGTATATCCTGAATCGTTTTCAAATTGTTTGTGATATCATCACCCTGTTGACCATCTCCACGTGTGGCTCCAAGCACAAATTTTCTATTCTCATATCTGAGCCGGATGGAAGCGCCGTCGAATTTTAATTCGACCATATAATCGTAGTTATCATGCCCGAGTATCTTTTTGACCCGGCCATCAAAATCGTTCAGTTCGTCTTCATTATACGTGTTATCAAGGCTTAATAAGGGAACCGGATGTTGCACTGTTTCAAAGTTCGAAGATACATCGCCACCAACCCGATTGGTTGGGGAATCAGGTTCGTGCAGGTCGAATTCACTCTCAAGGGTTTGAAGTTCCTTTAGTTTTTCATCAAACTCTTTATCACTGATGAACGGAAGAGCCTCCTGATAATAGGCCTGATTTGCTTTATTTAACAGTTCACGTAATTCCTGGACGCGTGCTTGGGCTTCACTTTTATTCATGAAATAATAAGGTACTTGACTAATAACGGATGACGTATTCGGTGCTGTCCGGAGCTCCAATTTCTAACGGAAATTCAGCCGGAGCTGCTTCAAGGAATCGGGGTTGATCCAGTATTGAACGTGTGATCAATACCGCATTAAAAGTCTCATCAAAGTATGATTGACGAGGGTTTTCAATAATATGTCCGTTGAACAGTAAAAGCATCCGGCTGTACTGTCCATCAATCAAAAGACTATCGCGAAAGTCAAAGTTAAATGCATTTCCCTGTTCCATCCAGAATGGATTGGTTTTCCAGTTAAAATCACTGGTAACTCTTACCGGTTCAAGTTTATCAAAAGCTGCGTAAACGGTTACAGTGAGCGTATCACCAAGGGTCTGAATGGCTTGGTTAGTTGGTTGTTCTGGTTCAACGGTTTCGTCAGTGGCTGGAATTTGAGTTGGGATAGTATTTTCTGCTTCTGGTATTTGAGTTTCAGAGGGTGGAGCAGAGGGATCAGTCACTTCAGTTTGAGGTTCCGGTTGTGGATCTTCACTGAAAACCGATGAAAGGGAATCCCAATAAAAAATGGTTGCAAGAATGGCGATCACCAATACAATAAAAAATGAGATGATCACCCATAAATTTGAGTGTTTTCTGACAGAGGTGAATTTTTTCCCCATATCTGCCCAGTTAACCGAGTTGACATCTGTTGCCGGAACGGGTTTTGGTTCAGGAGGGGTATAGGTAGATTTGGATTCCGAGAGCTGTTTTGGCTTGGGTTTAGGTTCAGAGTCTGTTGGTACCTTTGATCCAGCCTCAGAGTCTTCTTTAACCGGCTCTGCATCTTTGGAGGTATCGATCTTATCGATCTCCCTATACACCTCATCCGGATTCTTGGTGTCTGCGAGTAAACTGCCGGAGTAAGTTCCAGCTTCCATTTCATTAAGGGCTTGAACCACATCATCATCAACCAGGCCAAGTAGCTTAGCATAACTTCTTACAAAACTTCGGATGTAGGTCTTGGTTTCTCCCGAATCCGTAAAAATGGACCCATCTTCGATACTTTTCAGCGTTTGAACAGGAATTTTAATTTCGTTTTGTATATCCTCTAAAGAGAGGTTTTGTTTTTTTCGAATGTAGGCAAGATCTTTTTCGAGAGACATAGAATCTGATTTGGGTCCTAAACAATATCTGTGAGAAGCTAAGTAATATATTGTGTTAGGAAAAGCAAACTTTTGCATTAAATGTAAAGGGGGCAAAAATGGGTGTAAAACGATTTAAAGAAGGAATACTGGAAGTTCTGTTTCCCAGGGTTTG
>JAASTO010000166.1 GCA_021767245.1 Balneolaceae bacterium | reverse complement strand
TTTGTCAATCGGCAAAACAAAACATGTTCTCGCTCGTATTGGGGCATCAAATAAACCACAAATTCAAAACTCATGAAAGCTAAATTTTTTATCATCCTCGGAGTACTCGCACTCCTTGTCTTTTACGGCATCAGTGTAAACAACAGCCTGGTTACTGCAGAAGAACAGGTAAACAGTGCCTGGGCTCAGGTTGAAAACCAATATCAGCGCAGAGCTGACCTCATTCCTAATCTCGTTAATACCGTGAGAGGGGCTGCAGATTTTGAGTCTGAGACGCTTCAGGATGTGATTGAAGCACGCAGTCGTGCTACCTCGGTAAATATCAACGCCAACGACCTCAATAATCCTGAAATGTTTCAACAATTTCAGGAGGCTCAAAGTCAGCTTAGTGGAGCTTTATCCAGACTTTTGGTAACCGTTGAACGATATCCTGAACTGCAGGCCAACCAGAATTTCAGAGACCTTCAGGTTCAACTTGAAGGAACTGAAAACAGGATCGCAACCGAACGTATGCGCTTCAATCAGGCCGCTCAGGGCTTCAATACGCAGATTCGTAAATTCCCAACCAGCCTGTTTGCGTCCATACTGGGCTTTGATCAAAAAGAGTACTTCCAGGCGGAAGAAGGTGCAGAACAAGCTCCTGAAGTCGACTTCGGTAATTAAAAAATCAATCATAAACCACTTATTATCATGAGATTAGTCAGGTTTTAATCTTGTTACTGATCTCATGTCTTTAACCTCAGTTTGATCAAACATGGCTAAATTTTTATCACAAGAACAGGAAGAGCATATTGTTGAAGCCATTCAACAGGCCGAAGAGGCTACCTCCGGTGAGATCCGCGTTCACATTGAAAAAAAGTGCAAAGCCGAGTCTCCCATTGAAAGAGCACAACAGGTGTTTTCCGAACTTAAAATGCACGAAACTGAATTACGGAATGGGGTTATTGTTTATGTAGCCTGGAAAGACCATAAGATAGCCATTTGGGGAGACGAAGGGATTCACGAAAAAGTTGGACAATCCTTCTGGGAGGAGGAAGTAGATTTGCTCATTTCTTTTTTTAAAAAAGAAGAATATGAAACGGGCCTTTCAGAAGTAATTTTGCAAATTGGTCAAAAGTTGAAGGAAAACTTCCCTTACCAATCTGATGATGTAAATGAGCTTTCCAATACCATCAGCTACAATAAAGAACAGGACGATGCGTAAAATTTTAGCCACATTTGTATTTCTATTCATTTCAGTATCTGTAAACGCACAGGACTTCATTCCTGAACAACCCGTTGGTATGGTCAATGATTTTGCCAACATGCTTACGCAGCCTGAAGAGCGTCAGCTTGAATCTAAACTAAGAGCCTACCGGGATACTACCACCAACGCTTTAGTCATAGCTACCATTGAAAGTTTGGAGGGCTACCCCATTGAGGATGTGGCCCTACAAATGCATAACGACTGGAATATCCAATATGAGGAACGAGGAAATGGGGTATTGATCCTGGTCTCTGAACAAGATCGTGCTATGCGTATTGAGGTTGGATATGGACTTGAGGGAGCCATTCCGGATGTCATAGCCGGGCGTATCATTAACGAGATCCTGACTCCCAGCTTCAGGGCTAATGATTTTTACGGCGGCCTGGATCAGGCTACCAATGTCCTGATCGATCTGGCTGCCGGAGAGTTTGAAGGATTTCCGGAACAAAAATCATCCGGTGATGGCTTCCCCATAGATGTCTTATTAATTTTTATCATCATTATTTTCATTCTCATCACCCGAGGCAAAGGTGGTCGCAGACATTCCATCGGTTCCAGCGGCATCATCTTTTACGGCGGAGGTTTTGGCGGTGGCAGCCGTGGAGGCGGCAGCTCCTTTGGTGGAGGTGGCGGATTCGGAGGTTTTGGCGGCGGTGGCGGATTCAGCTCAGGTGGCGGTGGTGCCAGCGGTGGCTGGTAAGCACTCCTTTAAACCCCTGAGATCCTCAATCACACTATCA
This sequence comes from Balneolaceae bacterium, assembly GCA_021767245.1. Taxonomy (GTDB): domain Bacteria; phylum Bacteroidota; class Rhodothermia; order Balneolales; family Balneolaceae; genus Gracilimonas. Next base: position 3,873 of record JAASTO010000166.1, on the reverse strand, counting down.
ACCTTCAGGAAAAGAACCATACATAATTTTAGGCGTTTTCCAGTGCTTGCTCCAGATCTGCAATAATATCTTCAACTCCTTCGATCCCAACTGAGAGCCGAACTAAGCCATCCGTGATACCTGCTGCTTTTTTGATCTCTTCATCTACTATAGAATGCGTCATAGAGGCCGGGTGTTGGATCAAAGTATCAACAGCACCAAGGCTTACGGCCAGCGTACAAAGCTCAACGCTATTCATCAGGCTCACCCCTGCATTAAAGCCGCCGGTCAGCTCAAAAGTGATCATCCCACCGAACCCATTTTTCATCAGCTCTTTAGCTAATTCATGTTGTGGATGTGAACTCAATCCCGGATAAAATACCCGGTCAACTTTCGGGTGAGACTCCAGCCATTCTGCCACTTTCATGGCATTCTCGTTATGCTGCTTCATTCTGATCGAAAGGGTCTTGATCCCATTTGTAGTCAGCCAGGCATCCATCGGACCGGCAATGCCACCGAGGTTTTTTCTGAATAGAAAAGTATTGGCTTCCTCAAAGTCCTCCTTTTTAGCCACCACCGCACCACCGATCAAAGTTCCGTGGCCACCAAGATATTTTGTCGTGGAGTGGACTACGATGTCTGCACCAAGTGCAAGAGGCTGAATGTGGTAAGGTGTGGCAAAGGTATTATCTACCATAAGCATTGCATTGTAAGACTCGGCCAGCTGTGCAATAGCTTTGATATCAGAAATTCTAAGCGTTGGGTTCGCGATACTCTCCAGGTAGATCAATTTTGTGTTTGGATGCTCTACAATAAGCTTTTCTATGTTCCTGATATCAGAGGTATCAGTGAATGAAACGGTCATTCCCATTCCGGGAGCTTCTTCCTTCAGAAATTGTGAGGTACAGCCGTACAGATCATTTTGAGCAATAATATGCCCTCCATACGCAAAACTGATGATGCCGGTGGAAATAGCCGCCATTCCACTGCCAAATGCCATGCCCATGTATTGCTCTGAATTATCTAAATGATAGGTTTCCAGAGCACAAATAGTTCGTTCCAGTTCTTCTACAGTTGGATTTCCCAGTCTTGAATACACATGGCTTGCCCCGCCTTCCTCATGGCGAAAGGCTTTCGCTCCCGATTCTACATCATCAAAAACAAACGTAGATGTCTGATAGATCGGTGAAGTGTGTGCACCATATTGATCTTTGTTTCCTTTTCCGCCATGTATGGCTGTTGATGCAAAGGTAGGTTTAACTTTAGTCTTCATGATAAACAGGGATTGGAGATTGATCTTTGATGGTATTCAGTACAATGCTGGTGTGAAGCCGCTCCACATCAGGGAGCGTAGTGAGTTTATTTCGCATCAGTTGCTCATAATCTTTGGTGTCTTTTGCCACTACGTGGAGTAAAAAATCACCGTCACCGGTGGTATGATAGCAGGCAAGGATCTCAGGAATGTCACGGATTGCCGCCGTGAATTCTTCCATTAAATTCAATTGGTGGACTTTTAACGTCACTTTAACGAAAGCCGTAAATCCCCGACCCACTGAATCTTTATTTACCTTGGCAGCATATCCATCTATCACCCCTTCCCGTTCAAGTCGTCTTACACGCTCCAGGGTCGGAGTTGTCGTTAAACCGATTCGTTTAGCCAGCTCATTGTTTGCGATCCTGCCTTCCTGCTGAAGGATCTGAATGATCTGCTTATCAGTTTGATCTAATTTTGGAAGTGCCATGGAAGAATTATTACCTAAGATTACAGCATTATTGTAATCATTTATTCTTCCAAAATCTACTATTATGGTTTTATCAACCTTATAACATACTAAATAAGGATATTATGCTTTTTATAAATAATATTTAGAATTTTATACTGCGAATAAGCTTATCCAACCAGTACTACCTGAAGATCCATAGCATTTTGACCGGTTGACCCGATCTTAATATGTGAGTTCATTGCCGAATGAAACTCATAAGAGTTGAAATTCTGCAGATACGACTCCGGCTCAAGCTTTTTCTTGCGGGCCTTCAGTGTGGTCATTGAGTTAATGATCGCACCCGCTGAATCAGTTGGACCATCGATGCCATCTGTAGCAAGACTCATAACAGAGACCGGATGTTGACCTTCTATCGTTAATGCAGCCATTAAGGCCAAGTGCTGATTCCTTCCCCCTTTGCCATCCCCTTTTACTTTGACAGTACTCTCTCCAAAATAGACTAATGCGGCCGGGGCTTTTATCTCTCCGCGTTTACTCAGGATGCTTATGGCATCACTGCATATTTTCTTTGATATCGAAGACACATCACGGTTATAAGCTGTTTGAGATATCTCCACCTTATAGCCTATTTCAGTTAGTTTCTGTCCTACATCTTCAGCCAGTAACTTAGCTCCTGAAATAACCTCAACCTGATGCTGCTTCCATTTATTCCGGCGAGGCTTCGGAGTTTCTTCCACATCCCCGTGCATACCTTTCGAAATATGAATTCTGACAGCGTGAGGTAACTTTGGCCAGATCCGATATTTTTTTACGATCGCAAAGCATTCTTTGAAAGTTGAAGGATCGGGTACAGTCGGTCCGCTGCCGATCACTGAGGGTTCATCTCCCGGAACATCTGATACGATGACAGAAAGTAATCGGTGGCTGGATAATAAACTTCCCAACCTACCCCCTGAAGTTTCACTAAGATGTTTTCGAACCACATTGATCTCATGAATGGAAGCCCCTGAGTTGAGCAGTAATTTATAGGTAGTACTTAGCTCATCGATCTCAATATCACCGGCAGGAATGCAGAACAATGAAGAAGCCCCTCCAGATAGACAAAACAGCACCTGATCCGATTCAGGAATTTTTGAAGCGAACTCCATCAACTCGTAAGAGGCTGAAACTGAATCCTCATGTGGATAGGGATGAGACCCGTTAAATACCTGCGTGTATGAGAGTTTATCGGTTGGAGCATTGGTTATGATCATCCCGTCTTTGATCGCGTCTCCAAAATAGAATTCTGCTCGTTTTGCCATGCTCACGGAAGCCTTACCGACTCCCAATATCCAGACCGGCTTGCGTTTATTTAATCTGGAGAAGGCTGATTGAACCCCTGAAGTTCCTATCTCAGTTTTTGATACAAATCCGGCCAGATCCAGGAGGATCTCAGCCTGTTCTTCCAACTTCTTTTTCATCACCATCTATTTTCTTTTTCTCAAGTACAGCATATGCAACAACTCCAACCGATATCAGTGGAATAAAATACCGCGTGAACAGGTCATTGATAGCCAAAAGCCACGTATTTACATTTATTGAGAGGTAAAATACCAAACTGCCAAGCAGCAGTACAGCCAAATGTGATAAAATCAGTACAAGGTACATTTGTCGGTTCGCACTAACAGCGAGCAACCCAACCAATCCGATCAAAAAGAAGAAGCCGAATGGTATTTTATAGGTGATGACTTTTGGGGATTTACGGGTGCCACTGGTTCGCACAAAATCAATGATCCGGCTGTCAATTCTGCTGATACTTAGCTCATTGGTGGTGGTACTAAAGTATTCATCTACCCCTTTGATCTGTAATTGAAACAGGTTCGTTCTCAGATCTGACAGGATCAAGAAATGGATCAGAAGATATATACCCATCCAAAATACTCTCTTTGACAACTTCATATTACTCCGTTCCGCCTATTGTGCTGTCATTAAAGTTGACCCAGATCATCCACAACAAGAAAATGAACAGATAAAAAATAGTGGTCGTGGAATAATCATGCATAAAATCAAATAACGACGGGTAATGGGCTTGTGTGATAGTCAGGGTGATGATCCGAAATAGGTTCACTAGATATATCAAAGAAACTCCGAATAAACTGAAACTTAACTTGTTTTTCAAATCACCGGGATA
>JAASTO010000023.1 GCA_021767245.1 Balneolaceae bacterium | reverse complement strand
TTTATGTACCTTCAATAATTCTAAGGATAACCAAAATTACACACATTATATGGCCGTTCTAAAGCCTTTTAAAGCATGGAGACCCCAACCCGAATTTGCAGATAAAGTAGCCTGTGTACCTTACGATGTCATTAACACATCTGAGGCTAAAGAAATGGCCGCCGGTAATCCAACAAGCTTCCTGCATGTGATCAGGCCTGAGATCGACCTCCCATCCGGGATATCAGTCTACAAAGATGAAGTGTATCAAAAGGGAAAGGAGAACCTTAAGAGCCTATTAGATTCAGAGGTATTTACTCAGGAAGAACAGGAAGCCCTCTATATCTACCGATTGATTATGAATGGCCGATCCCAAACCGGAATATTTGGATGTGTGAGTGTAGAGGATTACAACAACAATATCATTCTGAAGCACGAGAAGACACGGCCTGATAAAGAAAATGACAGAACCCGGCATATCATTACTCAACAAGCTCATGCTGAACCGGTTATGTTTACCTTTCGGGATTCTGAGAATATTTCAAAATATATGAGCGATTTTATAAGTGATCACGCCCCTGTGTACGATATTCAAACTGACGATGGTATTTCTCACACTATTTGGAAAGTAGAAGAAGCCTCTGATCTGATCGAGGCTTTTGGAAAGATCCCAAAGATCTACGTGGCCGATGGTCATCACCGGTGTGCAAGTGCAGCCCGAGCGGCTAAAGAATCAGCTGAGAAAAATGCTGACCACAATGGCTCAGAGGAGTATAATTACTTTCCTGCGGTCCTGTTTCCTACTGACCAACTTGAGATCCTGGCCTACAACCGGATCGTATTATCAATTCCCGACGATTTCCTGAAACAACTATCTGAGCGTTTTCAGGTCAAAAAGAATGCCCAACCCGTTCCTGAAGAAAAGGGTACTGTAGCATTCTATGTGAATGATAACTGGTACAGCATTCATTTTAAGGATCAGGATCACTCAGACCCCACAACTTCTCTCGATATCTCCAAGCTTCAGAAGCGGGTACTGGAACCCATTCTTGGGATCAAGGATCAGAGAACGGACCCCAATATTGATTTTGTTGGGGGTATTCGCGGTACAGATGAGTTGGAAAAAATGGTGGATAATGGGGAAGCTGCACTCGGCATCAGTCTTTACCCCACAAGCATTAACGAATTAATGGATGTTTCTGATGCCGGATTACTCATGCCTCCAAAATCTACCTGGTTTGAGCCGAAACTTCGGTCGGGACTTCTCGTTCACACATTTTAAGAAATCTGATTAACTCCCTAATTGAGTAGGAGCATCTATGCATCGTGTTCACAATTTTAGTGCCGGCCCGGCTGCTTTACCGGACGAAGTTCTTGAAATTGCCAAAGAAGAAATCATGGACTACCACGGACAAGGCACTTCCATCATGGAACAAAGTCACCGAGGCGAGGCCTATACCGAAGTCGATCAACAAGCTAAAGAAAAGCTCGATCGAATTCTGAAACTGGACAACCGATTTCACATCATGTTTTTACAAGGAGGAGCCAGTTCTCAGTTCATGCAAGTTCCCTTTAACTTTCTTGACAGGCACGAAACGGCAGATTACATCAATACCGGTGTTTGGTCAAATAAGGCGATAAAGGAAGCACGGCTATTTGGCAACGTCCACGAGTCTTACTCCGGAGAGAATGAAGCTTTCAGGCGTGTCCCGCAGGATTCTGAATTGACCTTTCATGACCAAAGCCGATATGTGCATTACACCAGCAACAATACCATTTACGGAACACAGTTTTCCGGGGAACCGGATACTGGTGGTATCCCTCTCATTTGTGATGCCTCCTCCGATTTCATATCACGCCCCATTGATCCTAAAAAATATGGGATGATCTATGCAGGAGCTCAAAAGAATCTGGGTCCTTCCGGTGTCACTGTGGTAATGGTCAGAAAAGACTTCCTGCAATCCATCTCAAAAGAAAATATTCCCACTATTCTGGATTATAGAACTCATGCTGAAAGAATATTCAATACCCCACCGACCTTTGCCGTTTACATGATAAACCTGGTTTTAAAATGGGTGGAAGAGCGTGGAGGCATTCCTCATTTCCAAACGTTAAATGCCAAAAAAGCTGAGCTACTTTACAGTGAAATCGATAGAGATGCTTTTTACAAAGGCACTGCTGAGAAGAATTCCCGGTCCAAAATGAATGTCACATTCCGTCTCAACGATGAAGGTCTTGAAGAGCGTTTCATCAAAGAAGCTGCCAAAAATGAACTTGTGGCTTTAAAAGGACATAGAAGCGCCGGCGGGATCCGAGCCAGTATCTACAATGCCTGCCGGTTAGAATCGGTAGAGGCCCTGATTAGCTTCATGGATCATTTTAGAAGTAAATACGGGTGATCAAAATCAAAGTAATCCAAATACGGTCAGAAAATGATCGATCGTATTAGGTACAAAGATGATCAGATACACTAAGCCCCAGAGCGCCCCGGCAATATGAGCCAGGTGATTGATCCTTCCCTCCTTTCGGCTTGCATAGACGCTGTAGGCTAAAAATAATGCTCCAAAAATGATAGCCGGTATCCCGACCGGAATAAACATTATATTGATAGGATCTAACGGGAACAGAAAAATAAAGGCAAACAAAACACCCTCCACTGCACCGGATGCACCAACGGTCGCAAATTCCGGGTTGTCTTTTTCCTTATACAATGAAGGTAAACCGGAAACGATCAACCCCGTGAAATAAAGCGCCAAAAAGTGGCCCTGACCGATGGTTCTTTCCAATACCAATCCAAAAAAGAATAGTACAAACATATTCAGGAAAAGGTGACCGAGACCGGCGTGAACAAATCCAGAGCTGACCAACTCATACCAGGTCTTCTGCCGAACGGTACGATATGGCATCATCATGAATTTGTTAAATAATTGAGGGGCGGCGTAAAGCGTCACAACAGACACCAGTACGTTCAAAGCGATCAGCGAAATGGTTACCGACATGAATTTTTTCTTTTTAAGTTAAGACGAAAACGCATCTGTTGCAGAAGAACCATAAAGAGTTGTAAATTTGGTAAAATGACTAACCGAAGCAGCTCAGGGGTAGAGTCCCGAGGGCCATAAGCCAATATAGCTCAGTTGGTAGAGCAATCCCCTCGTAAGGGATAGGTCGTCGGTTCGAGTCCGACTATTGGCTCATAGGGATAAAAAATAGATCGTCGGTTCAAATTCGATCTTCGGCTCATTTAATAATATTTCATAATTCTACTTCTGCATAAACGGAATATCCTGCTTTAGCATTTCTGGAAAAAGCGGAATATATTTTCGTAATCATAATCTATTATCATCTACATGAGATCATTACAAGCTACGTTAATCATTGTGTTGGGTATATTTGTGCTAACCGGATGCGGGATGTCCAAAGAAACCCTGGATGCAGATTACGCCTCCACAGAAAATGCACGGGCTATTGAGAATGGAATATCCAGTTGGTACGGCCCGAATTTTCACGGAAAGCTAACTGCAAATGGAGAGATATATGATATGAATGGAGTCACAGCTGCGCATCGTACCCTTCCGTTTGGCACCATCCTGCTTGTAGAGAATCTCGATAATGGCAAAACCGTACAGGTTCGGGTCAATGATCGCGGACCTTATGCCAAAAACAGGATCATTGACCTATCTAAAGGTGCCGCAGAAAGAATAGATATGATCGGTCCGGGCACGGCACGGGTTAGACTCTACCTGCTTGAAGGTGACCTCGAGAATTCAAGGGTGACCGATCTTAAAGTTCCCACCTACACCGTTCAACTTGGTTCCTACAAAGATATTCAGCAGGCTGAACTTCATGTCAAAAAGCTTGAAGGCACACGAATTGAAACCATCGAAACCGATGAGAGCACCTTTTATCGGGTGTACTTCGGGACATACACAGATCCCGATGAAGCACGTCAGGAAATGCAGAGACTTAATAATCTGGGTCATGCAGGCTTTGTTAAACAGATCGAAAATTAATTACTCTTTCCGGGATTGATTATTCCTTTTTTTCCGTTTTCCGCACAAACAACAAAACTACATCTGTTATGAAAAAGAATATCATTGTTATTGGAAGCGGATTTGGCGGATTAGGTGCAGCATCGCGTTTACTTTCTGCCGGTCATGATGTCACCATCCTGGAAAAAAGAGATAAACTGGGTGGACGTGCATATGTCTATGAAAAAAATGGCTTCAAATTTGATGGCGGGCCAACAGTCATCACCGCACCCTTCATGTTCGATGATATCTTTGAAGCTGCCGGAAAAAAACGCGAAGATTATTTTGAGTTGGTTCCTTGTGACCCTTTCTACCGGATCTTTGACCATGAAGGTAAAGGTTTCGATTATAACAGTGATCACGATTTCATCCTTTCTGAGATCGAAAAACGTAGCCCGGGCGATGTTAAAGGTTATGAGGAATTCATTAAAACCACCAAGCCCATTTTTGAAAAAGGCTTTATTGAGCTGGCTGACAAACCATTTCTGAAATTCACTGATATGCTGAAAGTGGCCCCGGACCTCATAAAGCTGAAGTCTCATCAGTCCGTTTACAAATATGTATCTCAGTTTATTGAGGACGATTTCCTGAGAAGAGCTTTTTCATTTCATCCCCTTCTGGTAGGCGGAAATCCCTTTGACACCACTTCCATCTATTCCATGATACATTATCTGGAACGTGAGTGGGGCGTTCATTATGCTATGGGAGGCACCGGTGCTATTGTAAATGCCCTGGAGAAATTGATCCGTGAACAAGGGGGAAAAATTCATACGGAAACTGAAGTGGAGGAGATCCTGGTTAAAAACGGCAAAGCTGTTGGAGTCCGACTGAAAAACGGTGAACAGCTGGAAGCAGACGAGATCGTTTCCAATGCTGATGTTGCATTCACTTACAAAAATCTCATTAACCCGAAACATCGTAAAAAGTACACCGATCGTAAGATAGAGAAGACCAAGTATAGCATGTCTCTCTTTGTGATCTATTTTGGCACCAAAAAACGCTACAACGATACGAATCTGGCTCACCATAATATCATTCTTGGTGAGCGCTACAAGGGACTTTTGTCAGATATCTTCCACGACAAAAAACTGGCAGATGATTTTTCACTGTATCTGCATATGCCAACAAAGACCGACCCTTCGATGGCTCCAAAAGGACATGAAGCTTTTTACGTTCTCTCTCCGGTTCCACATTTAGACAGCAAAACCGACTGGGACGAAATGGCCCCGATCTACCGTGATAAGATCATGAATTTTCTGGAAGAGAATTATTTACCCGACCTTCAGGAAAATCTTGTTGCTGAACACTACATTGATCCCCTCCATTTCCAGAATGAATTGAACAGTTACAAAGGCTCCGCTTTTTCTGTGGAACCGATACTGACGCAATCGGCCTGGTTCCGACCGCATAATAAGTCTGAAGATGTTGAAAACCTGTATTTCGTGGGGGCCGGAACTCATCCGGGGGCCGGTTTACCCGGAGTGCTGTCTTCTTCAATCATTGCCCAGGACCTGATCGGGAAAGCTTAGAAGATTACTTCAATTTTCTATCAAGGCTGTTTGATCGGTTTTACTTCATAATATCTTAATCAGTTTCCATTAGGTTGCTGATACAGATCAATGGAGGTAATAGCGATGAAAACAGCCTTTATTATATTCATGGTTTTACACGGACTCATCCATTTGCTTGGGTTCTTAAAAGCTTTTGATGTGGCGGAGGTCAAAGAACTCAGGATGCCCATCACAAAAGCCTCTGGGGTTATCTGGCTTATCACGGCTCTATTATTCATCCTCACAGCCACACTTTACACTTTCAACTCCGGTTTATATTTAGGCTTGGGAGTCTGCGGCGTTACCCTGTCCCAGGCATTGATTTGGCGTGATTGGCAGGATGCGAAATATGGCAGTATTCCAAATCTTATTTTTGGTATAGCACTCTTTCTTTCACTATGAGGTTCTAAACTTGTAAAATCTTATCAGTGTGCTGTATATACATTTCCTCTATTGTATATTCCTGACCTAATCCCTGATTAAAAATTATATGTAATGAGAAACTTACTGCCTTTACTTGTACTGCCACTACTGTTTATAGCCTGCCAAACTTCCTCAAAGTTTGATGAGCTCGGGCTTGAAGAGATCACGATCACTGAACTCCGTGAAGGGTATGAAAATGGCACTTTCACTGTAGAAGATGTAATTGCAGCATACCTGGAACGCATCACTGAAAAAGATCAGAGCGGACCAACATTAAACTCCATGCTTTACATCAACCCAAAGGCTTTGGAGATTGCTAGAGAAATGGATGCTGAACTAAAAGGTGGATCGACCCGCGGACCGTTACATGGGATCCCGGTTGTTCTGAAAGACAATATCAATACCGATGATATGCCAACTACGGCAGGAGCCAATATTTTAGACGGTTCCATACCAGATGAGGATGCCTTCATCACCAAAAAGCTTCGGGATGCCGGGGCCATTATTCTTGGGAAAGCCAATTTGAGTGAATGGGCTAATTTTCACAGCAGTTTCTCTTCCAGTGGATGGAGTGCCCTTGGCGGTCAGGTTAACAATCCCTACGATCTAACAAGAAATCCATGCGGCTCAAGTGCCGGTTCGGGTGCAGCCGCATCAGCTAACATGGCCGTGTTTGCGATCGGCACAGAAACCAACGGATCCATAACCTGCCCTTCATCCGCAAACGGATTGGTTGGCATCAAGCCTACCGTAGGGCTTTTAAGCCGCTCAGGGATCATTCCAATATCTTACACACAAGATACAGCCGGCCCTATGGCACGTACCGTTACTGATGCAGCCATCGCTCTTGGAACTATGGTTGGGGTCGATACGACTGATGAGAAAACCCAACTTAGTGAGGGAAATTATCACACTGACTACACCCAATTTCTGAATGAAAACGGATTGGAAGGAAAACGTATCGGACTTTGGACCGGCTCTTTGGGTGGCCATTTCAGGGTAGATACCCTTATGCATGAAACGGTTCGTTTACTGGAAGAACAAGGTGCCGAGATCGTAGAGATCGAACAAATTTCTGAACAAAATGCTGGTGGTGATTCTTACAACACTATGTTGTTTGAGTTCAAGGACGGATTGAACAAATACTTCGAATCTTTGGGCCAAGATGCTCCCGTCAAAAATATGGAGGAGCTGGTTGAAGCTACCCTGAATGATCCTGAAGAAATGAAGTATTTCGACCATGACATTCTCATTCAGGCCAGTAAAAAAGGAAGCCTGGAATCAGAGGAATATCAGGAAGCTTTGGAGCGAATGCTCAGAATTACCCGCGATGAAGGTATTGACCGGGTCATGGACGAACACAATCTGGATGCCATTATCGGCCCTACCGGTGGTCCGGCCTGGAAAACGGACCTCACCAATGGCGATAACTTCGCGGTATCCTCAAGCTCCCCGGCAGCCCGTGCCGGGTATCCAAACATCACGGTGCCTATGGGTTTCATCGATGAATTGCCTGTTGGCATCTCGTTCTTTGGCCGGGCCTGGAGTGAACCCCTCCTTATTGAAATGGCCTACTCATTTGAACAGGCTACAAATGCGAGAAAAGCTCCAAAGCTTTGATCTCCAAAAAATCCACTCGAAACAAAAAAGGCTCTCATGTGAGAGCCTTTTTTGTTTAATAAATATGTTCCGAAAGTTATTTCAGGCTTTCCTGAAGGTCTTCCCAATCCTTTAGAAACCGTTCCAATCCAATATCGGTCAATGGATGCTTCAACAAGCTCTTGATCACATTCAACGGCATGGTTGCCACATCGGCTCCTTCTTTGGCGCATTCAAGCAGGTGCATTGGGTGGCGAATACTGGCAGCAAGTACTTCCGTTTCATATCCGTAATTGTCATAAATAGTTACAATATCACGGATCAACTGCATACCTTCCGTTGATATATCATCCAGCCTGCCGAGGAACGGAGAAATGTAGGTGGCTCCGGCTTTTGCGGCGATCAATGCCTGGGTAGGAGAAAAACACAGGGTACAATTAGTTTTGATACCCTCGTCAGAGAATGTTTTAATGGCTTTGATCCCATCTTTGATCAAAGGCACCTTAACAACCACGTTATCAGCGATAGCCGCGATCTTACGCCCTTCTTCAACCATTTCTTCGTATGTAGTGGAAACAACTTCAGCTGAAACATCACCCTCAACAATATCACATATCTTGGCAATGTGTCCTTCAAAGTCTTTGACCCCAATTTTAGCACACAAGCTGGGGTTCGTAGTTACACCATCAAGAACACCGAGATCGTTGGCTTCTTTGATTTCGTCTAGATCAGCGGTATCAATAAAAAATTTCATCAGCGGGAGAAAGTTTAATTAAGAATTAGCATCAAATATAAAGATAAGTATTTCATTCCTCTCATTCATTGTGAATCAAAGAGTTCATCAAGTTATCTGCTTTCTTTTTTTTACAAATTAACACCTTATAAAACCAAACTTTCTCAAGAACTTTGGTGTATTACATACAATACTTGAAAACACTAAAAACAGACACAGATCAAGTGAAAAAACAATTTATTTTATTCGCCTTACTGAGCGTAACTCTAATCAGTTGTGGTAGTGATAACTCAGAAGGTAACGGGATGCCGGGTTTTGGAGCCTTTGGCGGGTCGGGGCAGCGCACAACCAGCGTTGAAACCAGCGATATTCAAATTGGTAATATTGCTGAACAGGTTCGCTCTTATGGCAATGTAAAGGCACAAAATGTCGTGTCTGTGCTTCCGCAGGTTAGTAATCGTATTACCAAACTTTATGTTGACCTGGGAGATACCGTAAGACAAGGACAAACCCTTGCCAAGATCTATGATGTCACATTCAGGGATCAATTAGCTCAAGCTCGCTCTCAGTTAGAACAAAGCAGGATCGCTGTAAAAAGAGACAGTGCCGAATATGTTCGTCAGCAAACCCTCATGGAGCGTGACCTGACAAGTGAAGCAGAACTTGAGATCGCCGAAGCAGCTTATCAAAGTTCACTCTCACAATTTGAAGCCGCACGTGCTTCTGTGACTCAGGCTCAGGAGAATTTCAATAATACCGAAGTGAAGTCTCCTGTAAATGGGGTAGTGATATCCAGAGCAATGGAGGAAGGAGACCTGGCCACAACCGGTACAGAATTGTTTCAAATTGCCAGCACCAACGGTTATGAGTCGCGCATCTACCTACCTGTACAAGACTGGCGAGCTGTTGAGATCGGACAGGAGGTGAATCTCAGAGTATCCAATGAAAGTGACATCAGTGCCCGAGGCGTGGTATCCAGAAAAAGCCCTCAGTTAGATGCCACTACAGGATTGGGTGAAGTGGTTATCACTCTCACCTCTGCCGGAAATTCCATTTACCCCGGTGTATTAGTCGAAAACGTGATCAATATTACGACTAAAAATGAGGTAATGATCGTGCCCAGAAGCGCTTTAGTGGAACAGGTTGAAACGGTCATAAACCCGGAAACAAATACCATCGACCTTGAAAGAACCTATTCAGTATTCGTTTCCAAAGGTGACAGTGTTGCTGAACGCCGGCCTCTTGAGTTAGGAATTGAACAAGGGGAAAGAATTGAAGTCTTGTCCGGATTACTGCCCAGTGACAAGATCATTGTTACAGGCCAGAGTGGACTTGAAGACGGATCACGAATTTCTGTTGCTACCGGTGAACGCTTTCGAACACCTGAAGATCGACAAATAAGCACCGAAGGTGACGCACCTAATGGAAATAATGCCATGGGTGGCCAAAACCCCCTGGCCAATATGAGTGAGGAAGAACGAGCCGATGCCAGAGAAAAGATGCAGGGCATGTCGCGAGAAGAGCGTAGAGCCTTTTTGCGTGAGCTAAGACAGGGTCAATCAGCGAACTCCGATTCAACCTCAAACTAAAAGGAAACAATGGGATCTTTATCCAAACTGGCGGTAGACCGTCCGATAACTTTTTTAATGGGGACTCTCATCCTGCTGGGTTTTGGCCTGTTCGGGCTGCAAAACCTGAGGCTGAATCTCTATCCTGATGTATCCTTCCCTACTATTACTGTATATACCAGTTACGAGGGTGTGGCACCTGAAGACATTGAGACATTGGTCACCCGGCCCATTGAAGAATCGGTTGGTAGTATAAGCGGTATCAGAAGAGTTCGTTCACTATCCAGCCAGGGGGCATCGGTTGTTAAATTGAATTTTGAATGGGGAACCGATCTCTATGAAGCAGAAAATGATGTCCGTAAAGAACTCGGATTTGTAGAGCGCTCCATTCCCGATGATGCCGAAACACCCCTTGTTTTCTCCTACGACCCCAATCAGGAGCCAATCGTTGTTCTTACCCTCACCTCAAATGCCCGGAGTGCACGCGAATTGCGCACGTATTCAAAACAGGTTCTTGAGCAACGTATTGAACGCATTAACGGGATTGCCTCTGCAGAGACCTCCGGGGGGCTTGAGCGACAGATTAACGTTCGCATTGACAACGAAAAGATGCGGCTTTATAACATTACTATAGCTGATATCGCTCAAAAATTACAACAGGAAAATATTCAGGTCCCCGCCGGTCAGCTTACGGAGGGTAATACCAATTACTCACTTCGAACCCTGGGGGAATTCAAAAATGTAGATCAGATCCGAAATACTATTATCACAGTCAGAGACGGGCAACCCCTATTACTTAAGGATGTGGCTGATGTTGTGGATGGTATCGAACAGCCGATCGGTAATGTGCGTATCAACGGCGAAAATGGGATCGTTCTTAATGTGTACCGGCAAAGTGATGCCAATGTGGTTACCGCCGCCAATGCCGTAGTTGATGGGCTAGATCAGATCCGTACCACCCTGCCCGGTGATATTGAAGTGAGTGTACTCACCAACAAAGCTGATTTTATTGAACAGTCGATCAGTAACCTGCTATGGACAGGGGTTCAAGCTATCTTTCTGGTAGTATTGATCCTGCTCGTTTTCCTAAGAAGCGGGCGCTCTGCAACCATCATTGCCATTTCTATTCCGGTTTCAATTATTACCACATTCATGGTGATGGATATTGCCGATCTGAGTTTAAATATCATATCTCTTTCCGGTTTGACCCTTGCCGTGGGGCTTGTTGTCGATAATGCTGTAGTGGTACTTGAAAACATCTTTCGATTCCGTGAACAAGGAGCCAACCGGGACGAAGCCTCTGTGAGCGGGGCCAAGGAAGTCGCTGTTCCTATCATTGTATCCACATTGACTACCCTCGTAGTGTTCCTGCCCATTCTGTTTGTTCCGGGCATTGCCGGATTTTTATTCCGAGATCTGGCGCTAACTATTTCGTTTTCACTGATCGTTTCTACCCTTGTGGCATTAACACTCATTCCACTTATGGCTTCTCAATTTTACAAAGAGAAGGCCCAAAACATCAGTGCGAAAAACAAGATCGCCAAATACTTTGGCAACCTTCTTGAAAAAATGGAAACGACCTACAATGAGCAATTACAAAAAGTAATCGGAAAAAGTGGGTTGGTAGTAACGGCTGCAGTCATATTATTTGCAGCTTCTATTCCCCTATTTTATGTGATCGGCGGCGAATTCTTTCCTCGCGTGGATGAAAATGCCTTTGTTCTGGAAATTCAGCGTGAACCGGGGGTCAACTTATTCGAACTGGAACGGTCTATGGGGCAAGTGGAATCTATTGTCCAACAAGAAGTCCCTGAGGCCAGATTGATCGTATCAGATTATGGCGATAAAGAAGGAATAGAGGGAGCCGATGATCCCGGAGGGTTTACAGGAACTGTACGTGTCGAACTCGTTTCACAAAGTGAACGGGAACGCACACAGGCTGAGATCACCAGTAGTTTAATGCGAGAACTTCAGGTCGTACCCGGTATAGAAATTCAGGAAGTAATCATTGATCCTCTCAGTCCGGATGGTGAAAACGGTTTGATCGTTCAGATCTTTGGATATGATCCGGAGATCAAAAAAGAATTGGCACAGGGCGTAAAAGAAAGGCTTCTGGAAATAGACGGCATCAACAACGTATTCAGTTCTGCGGATCTGGGTCGGCCTGAGTTGAGGCTGGTCATGGATCGCGAACGAATTTCGCGTGTTGGCATGACCACCAATCAGGTTGCTAGTGCTGTCAGTAACGCCGTTAAAGGAAATGTAGCAACTTCTTTTGTTGATCAGGGTATTGAGTTTGAAGTGGTGGTGGAACTGGATCCAAAAGACAAATCACAATCCGTAGATCTTGCTAACATTCAAATTCAAACTCCCGGTGGAGACTGGATGCCACTTAAGAATCTGGCACGTGTAGAAAGGTTCACCGGCCCAACCAACGTACTTAGAATTGATCAGGAACGTGTGGCCGAAGTTACTGCTGAGCTGTCTGGCATTGACCTTGCAACGGCTTCAGAACGAGCCCGGGCTACCTTAGATCAAGTCAACTGGCCTGACGAATACCGCTATGAGATATCCGGAACGGCAGAGGAACAGGCGGAATCTTTCAGCTACCTGATGTTTGCATTCATGATCGCCGGTATTTTAACATACATGGTGATGGCTTCACAGTTTGAAAGTCTTGTCGAACCTTTCATCATTATTCTGACCATTCCACTCGCCCTTACCGGTGTATTGGTTATGCTTTGGATCACCGGCACTTCCATCAGTGTCACCTCTATGGTAGGTTTGATCCTACTCACCGGAATTGTGGTAAACAATGGTATTGTAATGATCGATTATATCAAGATCTTGCAGGCACGAGGAATGAATCGTGAAAAAGCCATTGTTGATGGAGCTACACGTCGTTTACGACCCATTCTTATGACCGCATTCACGACCATTCTTTCCATGGTTCCGCTGGCACTGGAACTCGGTTCGGGTTCAGAAACCTGGAGCCCGATGGCACGAACCGTTATCGGTGGTTTGACCATGAGTACCCTGCTTATGTTATTTGTGGTACCGTGTTTTTACAACATCATCAATGGGTTGGTTGAACGCCTTGGTTTTGATGCGGTTCACAAAGAAGACCCACTTGCTAAAACCCAAGAGGCCCTCGCATGAAAAAGTTTTCAGTAGCCGGTAGTATTTTAAAACGACCGATCACGGTGATCATGATGACCCTGATCGTTATTGGGTTTGGAGTATTTTCTCTCACCAACCTAAAGGTGACCCTCTACCCTTCCTTTAATATCCCGGTTCTCGCCGTATCAGCCGGTTATAATAACGTTGCTCCCGAAGATATCAACCGTATCATTGTGAATCCTATTGAGGGCGCTTTGTCTGCCATTGAAGGTATTGAAACCCTGGAAGCCCGCGTTAATCGTGGCAGTGCCTTTATCATCCTTCGCCTGCGCGACGGATCTGATATTCGAAAAACCGAACTAAAAGTTCGTAAAGCCCTTGATCAGATCAGGGGTGACCTCCCACAACAGGCTCAGGAACCGGTCATCTTTCAGTTCGACCCGGAAAACCGGCCTATTATGCGGCTTAGTATTGATGCTGAGAATCGGGGTTTAGACGAACTTAGAAATATCGGCCTTGAACTCGTAGAAACACGATTAGAGCGCATCGAAGGACTAGCCTCGGCCGAGACTCAAGGGGGACTTGAACGAAGAATTTATGTTGACGTCTCCCCCATGTCGCTGGCTCAGTACAATCTTGTTCCACAGGATATTGAAGGAGCATTGAGGTCCAACAACGTGCAACTTCCCATCGGAAATGTGATCTCAGAAAAGATCAACTACAGCATCCGGGCTGAATCGACCTACGAAACTGTAGATCAGATCAAAAATACCATTATCAGGATGTCCGAAAATGGTATACCGATCCGTGTAAGTGATGTGGCTGATGTTTCTGACGGGTTCACTGATATAACCTCACTCGTTAAAGTTAACGGCAAGAACAGTGTTTCGGTTGAGGTGCAAAAGAACTCGGATGCCAATACCCTTGATGTGGTGAATGAAGTTAAAGCCCTGGTACCGGAGATCAATGAGATTCTGCCGCCCGGGGTAACCCTGCGCGTACTTTCTGATGAAGGCAAAACCATTGAGGATTCTATCAATAATCTTTCCCAATCAGCCCTTGGTGCCTTTGTTGTAGTAATAATTGTGATCCTGATCTTTATGGGTGGCTGGAGGATATCACTGGTGGTAGCTTCCACTATTCCGGTTTCCATTGCTGCAACCTTTGCCGCCATGTACGCAGCTGACCTGACACTGAATATTCTCACTATCTCGGCTCTTGCCCTCGCCATTGGATTGCTGGTTGATAATTCGATCGTGGTAACCGAAAGTATTGCAAGAAAACTGGAGGAAGGTCTCTCAAGGTTTGAGGCAGCTCTAAAGGGAACCAACGAAGTGATCGGTGCCCTACTCGGTTCAACCTTAACCACCCTTGGTGTGTTTGTACCTATCATCCTGATATCAGGAACACAGGGAGCCTTTTTCAGAGAATTTGCCTACGCCATCTGTTTTGCCATTGGTTTTTCATTCCTGTCTTCCATCATTTTAGTGCCGGTTATTTCCTTGCTCGCACTCGATGCCAAACAGTTTAATACAAAGAATTTTGCTTTCAGGGGCATTGCCAAACTTGAACGGTTATATACGGCCTCACTTGGCTGGTTATTTCAGCATAAATGGATTCCCCTTACGGCTATGCTCATAATCGCCGGTGGAACCTTCATGTTATACACCAACATTCAAAAATCAGGATTTCCGGAAGCTGATTCAGGCCAAATCGATGTTAATGTCAGCCTGCCTGAGGGAAGTCAGCTCATCAGAACGGCAGACGTTTTGGATGAATTTAGCCGACGCGTGGATGAGATGCCGGAAGTTGAGACCATTATCTCGAATATTGGCCGCAGCCGCTGGAGTGCCAACAGTAACCGGGGAGAAATCAGCCTGACTCTGGTTCCGGAAACTGAGCGCGATATCAGCAGTACAGATTTTGCAGCTAAACTGCGTCAGGAACTAACCTCCCCCGGAGTAGATGTTCGGGTACGTGTTGAAGGCGGAGGTTTGAGTTTCGGCCGTGGATGGGATTCAGGCAGCAACTCCATTCGCCTAAGCCTTATCGGAGCGGAGATCGAACAATTATTAGCTATCTCACAAAAGATCGAAGCCAATCTCATGAGCGATCCAAAAGTGATCGACGTTGATAACGGGCGAACAGACCCAACCCCTGAACTTCACTTTATAGCAGACCGGGAGCGCTTGGCACGTCTTGGCACAAACCTTAACACCGTTGCCAGTGCCTTAAGAACACAGACGCTTGGTAATCAAGCAGGTTATTTTATAAACAATGGGCGTGAGATCCCTATTGAAGTTCGAACTCAGAAAGAAGCACTTACAAGTCGTGAAGAATTGTTCGACCTGGAAGTCTTTCAATTTGAGGATCAGCGCATTCCGGTTTCAGCTGTGGGGGAGTTCATTCCAGTTCGTGGTGTAGATTCATTTCAGCGCAGAGACCGGGAAACCGTACTTGATGTGAATATTCAGGTTCAGGGAAATGCCCTGGAGTATGAAGAGGTGATCCGCGAATTCATAGAATCAGAGATCGTTCTGCCTGATGGATATCGATATGAATTTACCGGAGGAACTGCAGAAACACAGCAAGGACAAGCTGAATTTGGCCTTGCATTGCTTGCAGCTCTCGTACTTATGTTCATGATCATGGCCTCCCTGTTTGAAAACTTCAGAGATCCATTTGTGATATGGCTGTGTATTCCTCTAGCCATGTTCGGTGCGCTCGCTTATTTATACTTGATCGGCGATCCTTTGAGTACTACTGCCAATATTGGAATGTTTATGCTGGTGGGAATCATCGTGAACAATGGTATTGTATTGGTGGATTACATGCACCTTTATACCAAAGGCATGGATTATGATATGCTGAACCGCAGATCTGTAAGCTGGAAAAACTTATTCATACCGGTCTTCTTCTGGAAAGAGCAACCTACCGTTAAGGACTCAAAACTATTAAAAGAGATCCTTGAAGCCTGCCGGCGACGAATGCGGCCAATTTTGTTAACCGCCATTACCACGATCTGTTCTATGATCCCACTATCTTTAGAGATCGGCTCCGGCGCCGAAACATGGTCACCTTTAGCAAAGGCTGTGATCGGTGGTTTGTTGTTCGGTTCACTTCTGACGCTTTTTATCACCCCTGTGTTGTCTGTTTCGTTGAGCATGACGATCGAATGGTTCAAAGAATTATTCAAAAAGGGAAAAGCTGAGGCCGTGAATTTATGATCGAAACAAACCACGGTGAAAATCCTCCAAATACCTATCGCACATATGGAAATTGGAACTTGTTCTGCCTATACTTGTTCTAAATAATAAAAAGGAGAAAAATTATGAGTAGATCATCAGATTTTATTTCAGGAATAGTATCAGGAGCATTGGTAGGAGCTGTTTTTGCACTCCTTTACGCACCCGATTCGGGAAAAAATACACGGGATCGATTGTCCTACAAGCTAAGTGAATATTACGACGAGCTGAACGATCTTATCGATCAACTTAAAGAGGAAAAAGAGATCCTTGTGTCAGAAGCCAAAGAAAAAGGCGACAAGGTGGTTCTTGATGCCAAAGAAAAGGCTGAAGGCCTTATTGCTGAAGCTGAACAACTTCTGGAATCTATTGAGACGGCCAAAAAGAAAGCCTGATTCTTTAGATCACATCAAATTTTATATGTGTCCCTTTCACATTTGTGTCAGGGACTTTTTTATGTCCATTACCCAAACTGCAAAACTTTGTAGGCCAAAGCCTTTATTCCTTGCATTTTTCACTGTCATTGGCTAATTCCCGATACTCTCTAATCAACCTATCGGGAACATGGAATCACGAAAACAATTTCTGAAAAAACTCGGAGCCGGAGCAGCGGCATTAGGGTCCAGTGCCTTCTTTAGTCCGATCAAAGCCCATGAGATCACTCAAGATCTCAAAGTATTCACAGGCTCGGCAACCGATATCGCTAAAAATGAAGACTATTGGGCACGTGTTCAGCAGGCTTTTACGGTTGACCGAAGCCTCATCAACCTGAACAATGGCGGAGTAAGCCCCTCACCCGATTTTGTGCAGGCCGCCATGAAAAAGCATCTCGATTTTTCCAATCAGGCACCCGTGTACAACATGTGGCGGGTCCTTGAACCTCGTAGGGAGGGCGTTCGCCAGCGTCTCGCCAGAAACTTCGGGGTTGATACAGAGGAAATTGCCTTGACAAGAAATGCCTCTGAAAGCCTTCAGATCTGTCAATTTGGTTTTGACCTCAAACCCGGTGATGAGGTACTAACCACCGATCAGGATTACCCGCGCATGATCAATACGTTCAAACAAAGAGAACGGCGAGATGGCATTAAACTCAGTCAGATCAGTATTCCGGTTCCGGCTGAAAATGATGACGAAATCGTACAACGCTTTGAGCAAGCGATCACCCCGAAAACAAAGCTCCTCCTGATGTGCCATATCATCAATCTGACCGGACAGATCCTGCCTGTGAAAAAAGTGATTCAAATGGCCAGAATAAAAGGCATCCCTGTTATAGTTGATGGGGCCCATGCCTATGCCCATTTTGATTTCAAGCATGAAGACCTCGATTGTGATTACTACACCAGCAGTCTTCACAAATGGTTGTTTGCTCCGCATGGTACAGGTCTTTTATATGTGAGAAAGAATAAGATCAAAGATCTTTGGCCACTGATGGCTGCCGCTGAATCTCAGGATGATGATATCCGGAAATTTGAGGAGATCGGCACACATCCCGCAGCCAATTACCTGGCGATCGGAGAAGCCCTGACGTTCCATGAGGGAATCGGTTCAAAACGAAAAGAAGCCCGCCTCAAATATCTGAATGACCTTTGGATCGATGAGATCGTGGATGGAGACAAAGTGGTACTACACACCAGCCGAAATCCAAAGTACGCCTGTGGTATCGCCACGGTTGAGATCAAGGGAATTGATCCCGTGAAATTGAACGGAACCTTGTGGAGTGACCATCGCATCATCACGACACCGATCGTTCATGATCAGTTTAAGGGAATTCGGGTAACTCCTAATGTTTATACCACCCGGGAAGAAATTGCCCGCTTTACTGCAGCCATGAAACAACAGATCAACAAAGTTTAATGAATATGAAATATTTTATTGGAATCCTGACTTTAATTCTCATCTCATCCTGTTCTTCTCCTGAACCACAAACTCTGAAAAAGCAGGTAATATCAACCGATAATGCGCCTGCTTCCATTGGTGTCTATTCACAAGCTATACAATTTGGCAATAGCCTCTACCTTTCCGGGCAAATAGGACTCATCCCTGAAACCCGTGAGCTTGCTGGAAGTGACCTTGAGTCTCAAACCCATCAAACCCTGAAAAACATTAAGGCCGTACTTGAAGCGGCGGGTTATGCCATGTCTGATGTGGTAAAAGCTCAGGTTTTCCTGAATGATATGGACGATTATGGAGCTTTTAACGACATTTACACCACATACTTCACGGAAGATCCTCCGGCCAGGGCTGTGGTTGAGGTTAGCCGCATACCCTTAGACGCCAAAGTTGAGATCATGGTTACCGCAATCAAATAAATACTATGTCTGACCTGAAAGATTTTATAAACCTACGCCATACCCTGCATCGTTATCCTGAATTGTGTAAGCAGGAATTTGAGACCTCCCGCAGGATCTCTGAGTTCATGCAGAAATTTGAACCCGATGAGGAGATCGATGTAGCCGGAACCGGTAAGATGTTCATTTTTGAAGGGGAAGACTCCGGAGAAACGATCCTATTCAGATGTGAACTGGACGCACTCCCCATACAGGAACAGGCTCCAAATTTAGCTTACAGATCAGCCCATAAGGGAAAAGCTCACCTTTGTGGGCATGATGGCCATATGACCATCATTGCCTATCTGGGGAAACTGATCTCTGAGAACCGCCCCAAAAAAGGCAAAGTGATCCTGCTGTTTCAACCGGCTGAGGAAACCGACCTTGGAGCCAAAGACGTGGTGGAGTCGCCGGAGTTTCATCGGCTAAAACCGGATTTTCTGTTTGCTTTGCATAATATTCCCGGAGTTAAGAAGCATACCGTACTTATTAAGGATGGAAGCTTTTCCGCTGCATCCTGTGGAATCACTATTAACCTAAAGGGACGCACTTCACATGCAGCGGAACCGGAAAAGGGCAACAATCCATATTTCGCAGCCCAAAAGATCATTGAGGATGTACAAACCATGACCTCCCTGAAACAAGGTTTTATAGATCATGTGATTTCAACCCTGATCTATATTCGTTTAGGTGAAATATCTTTTGGTGTTTCTCCCTCAGATCTTGAAATGGGAATTACGCTCCGTGCTTATGAAAATCAGGATCTCGATCTACTTTGCCACAAAACAGAAGAGATCATCAAAAAATATGCAGACGAACATCAGCTTGAATGTTCTTTTAGCTATGGAGAAGTCTACCCTGCTACCATCAATAATCCTGATTGTGTGAATATGGTTAAAAAAGCCTCAGAATCTTTGGGATTTGAAATGGTCGAAATGGAAAAACCTAACAACTGGTCGGAAGACTTCGCTTACTTCACTGCTACCAACAAAGGGGTTCAGTTTGGATACGGAGCCGGTGAAGATCAGCCAAACCTGCATGACCCGTCGTATAATTTCCCCGACGACCTGATAGAGCCGGCCGGAAATCTATTTTTCCGGATCTATAAAGATCGCCTGCTTTGACCATTGTTTTTGAGATGTTTAAACGTAAAATTACTTAATCACTGCATTCAGTTATCCTTTATACACGTATATTCAGGCCACACAAAAATTAAATAAACTTTTATGAAACGACTGTTATTATTTTTCTTTGCTTTCGTTCTCACAGCGTCTGCTTCTGTAGCCCAGAATACAGATGATATTGTGGAATCGATCATCAAGGAAGCCAACGAAAATTCTCAGCTAGAATACCTTGCCCATCAACTTACTGATGTGATCGGACCCCGTTTAGTTGGAACCCCACAGCAACAACATGCTCACGAATGGGCGGTTCAACAATTTAACGAATGGGGTATTGATGCCGAGAACCAACAATTTGGCATGTGGCGCGGATGGGAAAGAGGCATTACCCACGTTGACCTCCTTTCGCCCCGTGTTGTGTCTCTGGAAGGACAGCAACTGGCATGGAGTCCTTCTACCCCTGAAGGAGGAGTTACGGCTTCTCTGGCCATCCTCCCAACAGTTGAGGATCAAGCTGAATTTGATGAGTGGCTTAAAACCATCGAGGGTAAGATCGTACTGATCTCACAGCCGCAGATCACCGGCCGGCCCGACTATAACTGGGAAGAATTTGCGACTAAAGAGTCTTTTGAAAAGATGCGTGAAACCCGGCAAATGGTGAACGAGGAATGGCGAGAAAACATGAGCCGTATCGGTTACGGCCGCGACCTCAATAGTAAACTGGAAGAAGCAGGGGCGGTTGCCTTGTTTCAATCACGTTGGTCCAATGGTTTTGGAGTTAACAAGATCTTCAGTGCCAACACTGAGAATATACCAGTGATCGATCTATCCCTCGAAGATTATGGTATGCTTCACCGAATGGTTGAATATGGAAGTGAGCCTGAGGTTCGGGTGAATGCACAATCCAAGGAACTTGGTGATGTACCGATGTTCAATACCATCGCAACTATTCCGGGTATTGAAAAGCCTGACGAATATATCATCCTGTCTGCCCACTACGATTCCTGGGATGGCGGCACCGGTGCCACCGATAATGCCACAGGATCAGTTACTATGATGGAAGTGGCTCGAATTTTGAAGAAACACTATCCAAATCCTAAAAGAACTATTATTGTGGGACTTTGGGGCAGTGAAGAACAAGGCCTAAATGGTTCAGGTGCTTTTGTGGAAGACCATCCTGAGATCGTCGATAATCTACAAGCTCTGTTCAATCAGGATAATGGAACCGGACGAGTGGTTCGTATTTCAGGTCAGGG
>JAASTO010000165.1 GCA_021767245.1 Balneolaceae bacterium | reverse complement strand
GATACAAATGAAATCACATTACTATTCATCGAGATTTACATTATTTGTTGCATCGTTATTCGTACTGTCCATGACCTTCATGGCTTGCGGTGATGATAATGACGGCGGAGGCTTAGGTCCCGCACCCGAAGCTAATATTGTAGAAGTAGCCGCAGAAAATGGCAACTTCGACATATTGGTACAAGCACTTCAGGATGCCGGCTTAGCCGAGACCCTTGAACAAGAAGGGCCAATATTCACTGTATTTGCCCCAACTGACGAAGCTTTTGAAGCACTTCCGGAAGGAACGCTTGAAAATTTAACTCCAGAGCAATTAGCTGAAATACTTCAGTTCCATGTAATTAATGGAGAAATTGAATCAGGTGACCTTGCTGCATCTCAGGATGTAGAGACTCTATTAGGTGAAGAGATCCTCGTTGAAGCTGATGGTGGTGTCCTGGTAAACGGATACTCAAATGTTGTAACCGCAGACGTTGAAGCCGCCAATGGTATCATTCATGCAGTTGATGCTGTTCTTCTTCCTCAAGGATACAGAGATGCCAATGTCATTGATCAGGCTGTTGAACTTGGTAATTTTACAACCCTTGCTTCTGCCATTGAGCAGGTAGGCTTGACTTCTACCCTGAAGTATAAAGGTGACTTTACCGTATTTGCTCCAACTGATGATGCCTTTGCAGCACTTCCTGAAGGATTACTGGGAAGTCTTTCTGATGCTCAGTTAACTGAGATCCTGACTTACCATGTGTTATCAGGTGAAGTCTTTGCAGGTGACTTATCTGCAGAGCAAGCCGCTGCCAGCCTTGAAGGTGGAGAGATCTTCATCACAAGTGATGGTACAAATGTAACCGTAAACGGTGCAGCCTCAGTGGTTGCCGCAGATGTTGACGTATCCAATGGTGTGATCCATGCCATTGATCAGGTTATTCTGCCGGATGCATACGGAACCGTGGTTGATGCCGCTTCAAAGCGCTACAATTTTGAGACGCTCGTTAGTGCAGTTGTGGATGCCGGTTTAGCCGGAGCATTGAGCGATACCGATGCAAACTACACTGTATTTGCACCAACTGATGAAGCATTTGCTGCAGTTGAAAGTGTTGTAAGTTCATTAACACTTCAGCAATTAGCGACAGTACTAAGCTACCATGTACTGCCTGTTGAAGTAGCTTCCAGTGATCTTGCAGCAGAACAAGCTCCTGCCTCACTGACTGACGAAGCCGTTTATGTAACGGCATCCGAAAACGGTGTCATGGTAAATGGATCAGCCAGCGTTGTTGAAGCTGATATTGCAACTAACAACGGGACTATTCATGCCATCGATGAAGTCATTCTTCCAAATGAATTCCTGAACATCGTTCAGATCGCATCTAAGAATTATGACCTAAGTACATTAGTTACTTTAGTGGCTGACAATGGTTTGGCACCAACTCTGGAAGGTACTGGTCCTTTTACAGTATTTGCACCCACAAACGCGGCATTTGAAGCTGTAAGCGAGACCCTCGGAACACTTTCAGCTGCTCAGGTTGAAGAAGTACTTACATACCACGTTGCTGCTCAAGAGATCATGTCAGGTGATCTGCCTGCACCTGGAAATTCTACAACTGTACCTACAGTACAAGGTGAAAACATAACAGTAGCAGTTGATGCAGAAGGTGGAGTGACCCTTAACGGTACTGTGAATGTAACGACCGTTGATTTACAGGGAACAAATGGTGTCATCCACATCATTGATGGGGTTCTATTGCCACCGAGTTACACTGCAAACTAAGATCTTATCTGCGACTTTAGAATCTAAAGTCAAATTTGGTCCAAAAGAAAAGCCTGCTCATGAAATGAGCAGGCTTTTTCTATTTGTAGCAATTTTTATGTTTGATGAGTGTTATTTCTCATCTCCGAACACAGAGAAAGTCTGATCAGGCCTCATGGCTAACACCGTTTCAACCATGATATCAATGAGCTTTTCAACATCATTCATCGAAACCAGCTCAACCGGTGAATGCATGTACCGGAGCGGGGTTGAAAGCAGAGCACTGGGAATACCCGTTTGTTGATAGAAAATACTATCGGTATCCGTTCCGGTTCTTACACTGGTGGCTTCGTGCTGAACATCGATCTTATGTTTAGCACATACATCTTCAATGAATTCTACCACTTTAGGATGATTGGCTCCACCGTGCTGAACGGTCGGCCCTTTGCCTAACTCAACCGTTCCGTGTTCTTTTTGGTCGATGCCGGGAGTATCTGTAGCATGAGTCACATCCGTAACCAAGGCAACATCCGGCATGAAACGATAGCTCATCATGCGGGCACCGAATCCCCCTACCTCTTCCTGTACAGAGTTCAATGCGATCACATTCACTTTAAGATCTTTTTTTCGTTGGCTAATTTTCTTAAGTGCTTCGGCGATCACATATCCCCCAATTCGATTGTCCAATGCCCGGGCAGATAGCAGATCATCATTCAAAAATTCAGTATCCGTAGCATATGTGATCGGGTCTCCAACCTGAACCAGCTCGAGGGCTTCTTCTTTAGAAGATACACCGATGTCAACGTAGATATCCTTCCAGGCAGGTTGTTTGCCTCCACCGTTTTTATTGTCCTGCAGGTGAATGGCCGTATTACCGGTGATTCCTACTACACGTCCTCTTTTGTTATGGATATAAACTTTTTTGGCACGCGCAATGGTGGAATCACTCCCTCCAAGTTTATTGATGTAAATAAACCCCTGTTCATTGATATGCTGAACTACCATTCCGATCTCGTCACAATGGGCTTCAAGCATTACGGTGGCTACATCACCACTCATATTGATCTTTGCAGCACACGAACCGTAGGCATCCGTTACTACTTCATCAGCAAACTGACCTACATACTCTTTCCATACCCGTACACCTTCTTTTTCGTATCCCGTCGGACTGGGAGTGATCAGTAGTTCTTCTAAAAAATCTCGTTCGTTTTTCTTACTCATCTACTTATTTATTTGGTTAAATTTCTTTCAGATAAATATAACAATTATAAAGGGCAGTTTACGACAATTGTAATACCATTGAAGATATAAGCCTTTTGTGTAAATCATTTTAAATTCATGTTCAGACCCAAGTACGATAAGAACCAATTCTACCACTGGAAGGAGATCCCCGTTCGCTTCAGAGATCTTGATCCACTCAATCATGTCAACAATGCATTGTTTAATACCTACCTGGAAGAAGCCCGTATCAGCTTTTTGGGTGAGGTTGGCAAAATGCAGAGTGAATTCACAGACGGGAAAACATTCGTGTTGGTTAAATCCACCATCGAATATCTGAATCAGATCAAATACCCTTCAAGTGTTTTGGTTGGAACCGGTGTGGGTAGGATAGGTAATTCAAGTATCACAGCTCTGCAGGCCATTTATAATAGTAAAACAAAAGAATTGCTTAGTGTGGCCGAAACTAAGGGAGTCTGGTTCGATATCACCAATCAAAGACCCACCCGTTTGCCTGAGATCGAAAATATCGAACAGATGATGGTAGATGCTGAATTTTAGGTTACAGTCCAAACATTACTCATCACGTTTATGTGACCAATTTTAAATATCTTGTGGCCGCATTTAACCCAACTTCTTAATGATCAATGGATAAAAGCACCCGTTATAAAATATTCAACGACCCCGTACACGGATTCATTACGGTTCCAAAAGGACCGATCCTAAAGCTCATTGATCATCCCTATGTTCAACGCCTCAGGCGCATTCGTCAGCTTGGCCTGGGGTATCTTGTATTTCCTGCGGCTGAACACTCCCGGTTTTCACATGCTTTGGGTGCACTCGAACTCGGGCAAAGAGTACTCAATAATCTTAAGGAAAAAGACACTACCATCAGTCAACCGGAATATGAAGGTACCCTGATGGCAATTTTACTTCATGATGTTGGGCACGGCCCCCTTTCACACACACTTGAGCATTCACTCATCAAGGATTTCAATCACGAAATGATGAGTCTGGCTATCATGAAAAAACTGAATCAGGAATTTGACGGGGCTTTGGATACGGCTGTTTCCATCTTCACTGATCAGTACAAAAAGAAATTTTTACATCAGCTTATCTCATCCCAACTGGATCTCGACAGACTGGATTACCTTAGAAGAGACAGTTTTTTTACAGGGGTTTCTGAAGGTTCTGTGGGAATCAACCGCATCCTGAAGACCATGCGTGTGTTTAAGGGCAATATTGTGATAGAGAGAAAAGGCATCTATGCTATTGAAAATTACATCATTTCAAGGCGATTGATGTATATGCAGGTTTATCAGCATAAAACGGTGTTGGGAGCTGATTTTTTACTTAAAAAGATCTTTGACCGGGTTAGACATTTGATCGACTCCGGCACCGAGTTGAATTTTGCGTCCCCTGCCCTGCAATATTTCATGGAGGAACAGCCATCCGCTAAAAAAACTATTTCAGCCAAAATGATCGAACAGTACACCCAACTGGATGATCATGATATTTATCTGTCAATTAAGCTTTGGCTCAATCATCCGGATAAAGTGTTATCTGATCTGTGTTTCAGATTTTTGAACCGGGGATTGTTTCGAACCACTTTTTCTGAACGAAAATTTAGTCAGGCTTCTGTTAAGAAGATCAAGGACCGTACCCTAAAACAGCTGAAAAAGAACAAGATCCCCGAGCCTGAGAAAAACCTTGAATACTACCTGGGATTTGAAAACAGCTATTCAGAAGCCTATAAATACAAGAACGAAAGCATCTGGATCCTGGAAGATGAGAAAGCCATTGAATTCTCAAAGGCAGCAGAAACCAAGAATATCATTGCGTTGACTGAACCTGTGATCAAACATTACTGTGTGCACCTTAAAGAGGTCAATACCGCTGTTTAAGCTTTAGAAGCCGCTTTCATATTATGTTCCGGTACCGGGAGAAACATAGCGATCTTTCTGATCAATTCTTCTTCCCGGAAGGGTTTCTGAATATACTCTGAAAAGCCTTTGTCTATCAGATCATTTCGGCTACCTGCATGCCCTCCGGCGGTGATAGCAATAATGGGTAACTGACCTTCTTCATCATTGGTTAGTTCCCTAATTTGATTCATGGCATCCACTCCATTCATGACCGGCATGGAAATATCCATCAAAACCACATCAGGTTTGTGCTCACAGTATTGCTCTACGGCTTCTTTACCATTTTCAGCTTCTGAAGTAGTAAAATTGCGCGTTTCGAGTATGATCCTGGCGAGTGTCCGATTCATGGCCAGATCATCCACGATCAAAGCTTTCGGGTTTGATTGCATAGAAGTCACTGCTTTGATCGGAGCATGGTCTTTTTTAACCAGACTCATGGTACTTTGTTTGACCGGAATAGTTACCTCAACAGTTGTACCTTTTTCTACTTCACTGTCTATTTGAATGGTTCCACCCATCAGCGAGATCAATCTTTTACAGGTTGCCATACCGAATCCCTTATAAACCTCAGAAGTCGAACGATCGTGTCTGAGAGGTTGATAAATATGTTCCAGTTCTGCACTCTCGATACCAATACCGGTATCTTTTATTCTAACATTCAATAAATCTGATTGATCCACAGTATGTGACAGGTCCAGTGTGATCGCACCCTTTTTTGTAAATTTGAAGGCATTGTTGAGCAGAATAAATAGCACAGAGTTGATCTTTTCCCGGTCACCAATAAATGACTTACCTGACAAGGAAGTACTGTTTATATCAAAACCAAGACCTTTCATCTCGGCCGTATCACTAAATTCTTTCTTGATGTCCCGGATCAGAGCTTCAGACTCAAAGATCTCATTTTGCAGTTTTACCTTTCCGCTATCAATATTAGACAATTCAATGATATCATTTATAATATGAAGCAGCTGTTGTCCGCTTTTCGTTATATTTTTGATATGTGACTTTTGTTCTTCAGACAGGTTATCCGCCTTATCCAAAAT
>JAASTO010000022.1 GCA_021767245.1 Balneolaceae bacterium | reverse complement strand
ATGACTCCAGAGGAATTAAACCGCACCTATCAGCGGTTCGCTCATCAATTCCTGGAACCCTACGATGATTTTTCCCGACTGGCTGTAATTGGGATGCAAACCCGAGGCGTTTATATGGGGAAGCGCATCATCAAAGAGATCAAAGCACAGTTTGACACGGATATAGATTTTGGAGTGCTTGATGTTACCTTTTACCGAGATGACTACCGGTCAAAACTGAAGATGCCGGAAGTGAAGGTAACGGAGATCCCGTTCGACCTGTTTGACCGGGACGTTGTTTTAGTGGATGATGTGCTTTACACCGGCCGAACGGTTCGCTCCGCAATGGATGCTATCATGGCTTACGGGCGCCCGAGAAGCATTAAATTTTGCTGTATGGTCGACAGGGGGCACCGTGAATTACCGATATCAGCCGATTATATGGGGATCTATCTGCCAACTTATGAGAATGAGGAAGTGCGTGTGAAAGTAAATGAAATTGACGGCGAGGATGCTGTGTATCTTGTAGAAGTGGAGGAGGATAGTGATGAGTGAAGTTCCCGATGGATATCAGTTTAACCAAAAGCATCTGTTAGGACTCACAGACTATTCGAAAGAAGATATCCTGTTTGTACTGGATCAGGCAAAATATTTCCGGGAGATCCTTGACCGGACGGTTCCAAAAGTACCTACACTGCGGGATAAGACCATTGTAAATCTGTTCTATGAAAACAGTACGCGAACGCGACTTTCATTTGAACTGGCTCAGAAGCGCATGGGAGCCGATGTGGTTAATTTTTCCACCGGTTCTTCGAGTACTAAAAAAGGGGAATCACTGAAGGATACGATCCGAAATATAAGCTCCATGAAAATTGATATGGTTGTGGTTCGGCATGAAAGTCCTGGCGTTCCACATTTTCTAACACAATGTGTGGACGCAGCCATCCTGAATGCAGGCGATGGGGCTCATGAGCATCCCACTCAGGCCCTGCTGGATATGTTCACTATGCAAACCTTACACCCCGATCTGACAGGGAAAAAAGTTGCGATCATCGGGGATATCTCACATAGCCGGGTAGTGCGTTCAAATATTATCGGACTGAAGAAGTTAGAGGCAAAAGTGGTTCTTTGTGGACCTAAAACCCTGATGCCGGTTTATGTGGAAGATATGGGGGTGGAAGTATCATACGATCTAAATGAAACCCTGGCATGGTGTGATATAGCTATGGCGCTCAGAATTCAGCTCGAAAGGCAGGAAGGAGCCACGGAGTTGTTTCCATCGCTACGTGAGTATCATGAACGATTCGGGATCAAATATCATCACCTTGAAAAATATCCCGACTTTAAGATCATGCATCCGGGGCCGATCAACAGAGGTGTGGAAATGGAAAGCGAAGTAGCTGACAGCGACCGTGCTGTGATCCTGGATCAGGTCACTAATGGAGTGGCTGTAAGAATGGCGATCCTGTATCTGCTTAGTGGCGGAACCAGGGTTTGAGATCCATGACCGAAGCATCAAAAGTTATTGGGATTTTGATATTATAAGTGGGTTCTATTTTAACGAAAGTATTAATCAGGAAGGTCATCAAGTATCGAGAATAAGCCAACAGTTACGATCGGAATTCCTGTTCTGAATGAGGAACAACATATTCAAAGGGTTGTAAGGGGATTTCTTGCTTCGGAATATCCGAATCTGATCGAGATTCTGATCGCAGATGGTGGAAGTACGGATAGCACACGTGACCTTGTCAGGGAATTATCTGAAGAAGATGATCGGGTAAAACTGATCGATAATCCGGATAGGTATCAGTCGCATGGGCTAAATAAAATGATCGAAGCGGCTGAGGGAGAGGTGTTTTTAAGAGCGGATGGCCACTGTATCTACCGGGACGATTATGTTAAAAAAAGCGTAAGCACACTCCTCACAACTCAAAGCAAAAATGTGGGGGGCTCTCAAAGATATGTAGCGGAAACTCCCGTTCAAGCCGGGATATCCATTGCCGTTAAAAGCCTGTTGGGCAGTGGTGGCGCCAAATATATGGACGAAAATTATGAGGGGTACGCTGATACGGTTTTCCTCGGCTGTTTCTGGACCAGGGACCTGAAAGAAATTGAAGGGTTTAACACCGAAAACATAACCAATCAGGATTCGGAACTTAACCTTCGTCTATATGAATATTTTGGTGAGAGTATCTATGTAAGTCCTGAGATAAAAAGCTGGTACTACCCCCGAAATTCCTATTCAGGTTTATTCAGGCAATATTTCAGATATGGTCGCGGGAGGTTTCTCACCAAATCACTGCATCCCAAAAGCTCACCGGTCAGGGGTCTTCTTCCGTTTCTCTTCATATGCTTTTTGATGATCTATGGGATCCTGGATCTGCTCACAGGATCAACTTTATATTTTCCAATCTTTGCGCTCTTACTGGGTCTTTTCTTTATAGGGGAGTCATTTCGGGTGGTGATTAATACCAACCAAAAGTTTAAACAAGAGATTTGGCGATCTGATGATAAAGTCCCGGGTTTATTTTCAAGATGGATCCATGTGGTTGTTAGTTTGGTGGTCATGCAGATAGCTCACTTTAGTGGGTTTAGTTTTCAGATGATTAAGAGGCTGTTATCGGGTAAAACCGGTTGGTAAAACCAAATTGACATGGATCCACAACCTTTAGTTTCTGTCGTTATTCCCACCTATAACAGAATAGATCTGCTTACAAGAGCGGTTGATTCTGTGCAAAATCAGACCTATCCCAATATTGAGATCATTGTGGTAGATGATGGCTCGCAAAAAGATCCAGCGGATGTTTTAAATGGCTATAAGAACCTACACTTTTTCAGGAATCCTAAAAATCTGGGAGCCAGTTATTCAAGAAACCTGGGTTTAAGTAAGGCAAATGGAATCTTCATTAACTTTTTGGATGACGATGATATTCTGTTTCCGGAAAAGATCGAGAAGCAGGTTAAAGTATTTTTGGCAGCCAGTGAGCCTTCTTTAGGCATCGTAACCTGTCATTCAAAAGATGAACGTTCCGGCCGCCCAAAGATCAAATATAATCGGGTAAAAGGGGACATCTACAGGGCCTTATTGGATAGATATATCGTGTCAGGTACAGAAACGTTACTCATGAAAACCGCTGCCGTAAAGAGCGTAGGAGGGTTCGATGAGCAATTGCAGTCAAGTCAGGAGTATGACCTGTTGATCCGTTTGTGTAAAGATCATACCATCGATTTTGTGGATGAGGTCCTAACTAGGGAGTTCAGGTCGGTTGATCAGATCAGCACTAATTTCGATAAAAAGATACAGGGGGCAAGGCATTTATATTCCAAACATGATCATCGATTTAGGGAATTTGGATGGGGTTTTTGGCTGAAAAAGAAGATCAAGCTTCAGATACTGATACTCAGATTTTATGTAGGTAAGATCTTTGGGGAAAACGTATATCGGAAGTTGCTAAGAGAATAGAACAGACTACTTCGAGAGAAGCTGATCATAAAGCTCAGTGTATTCTTTTACATACCTTTCTTTTCCAAAGTTTTCTTCAATGTACCTGTGCTGACCCTCGGCATCAAAAGAATCAAGCTGCGTCATTCTGTGAATAGCATCAGCCAGTTGTTGCGGGTTTTCCGGATCAACAAGAAAGCCCCATTCGTTACTGAGGATCGCTTCAGGTCCCCCGCTTCGGGTAGAAACTACGGGTAGTCCGCATGCAATGGCTTCGATCAGGGAGATGCCAAAAGCCTCTCTGCGACTTGGGAGTACAAATCCATCAGCTCTATGCAACCACTCAAGAATTTCATTTCTGCTTTTGGGCCCTATAAAATTAACCTGACGGAGATCTAAGGATCTTATTTTTGTAAATATACTTTTCTTGAACTCCGGTTCATCGTTAAGTCTGCCGATCACGGTTAGGTTTAAGGCAACTTTATCAGAAATCAAACTAATGGCATCGATAAGTGTATCGATGCCTTTGGTGTATCTTAAATTCGCTACTGTTAACAAACGGAAAGGTCTTCCCGGATCATTTCCTGAGGGATTGGCTTCCTTCTGATATTTTAATTGGAAGAAGCCGGTATCAACGAAGTTATGTATGGTCCTGACCTTTTGTTTGAGATGTGGGAACTCATCCAAAATATGTTTTTCAAGAGCCGGCCCCACAGCTACGATCTTATCTGCCTGGTCAAGAGAGTTACCCAAGATCTTATGCAAAGTGGGTTTATTGATCGAATTATAAAAATTACTTCCATGGATGGTTAAAATAATGGGGGCATCAAGATGTTTTTTCAGTTCAGGGATCAATAACCCGGATGGATAGGCATAATGTAAGTGAATCAAGTCAGGATCTGTATGGCTTGATCTCTTCAACACTTGTTTTGATATTGATCTTTGGATCATAGATGGAAGCATTCTTTTCGGAAAAGAAAGATAATGACACCTTTCCGATGAGACCTTTTCCGGAGTAATTAACTGAGAATGATTTTTCCTGAATCGCCGGGTTAGGAAAATTGAACGTGGGGTTGGCACGGTCACATGAACCTGGAAATCTTCTGATAGAGCACTGGCATGATCGCTTATGAAGGTTGCATCATAAGGTGAAACCTGGTTCGGAAAGGAGTGCGATATTAAATGGAGTTTACTCTTGGCCATGAATACTATTTACTATTTCTCACTGATGATTCATAGCTATGTACAGCTTTAATGAGATAGAGGTTATAAATGACCAATCCGAATATATGCCCGACAACCATATATGTCAGGCCCAAGTAAAAATCATTCTGGTACCAACCCATGAGTAACCCGCCGGCTCTCGCCAATATATTGATCAGTGAAAATAAAGGCATCACTTTCTGTTTTTCGAGAACTACAAGGGTTTTTCCTGTTGGTGCACTAATGAAATCAATGGCAAGCAGTGGAGCCATGATCATAGCTATGGAACCGGCTGTCTGCCATTGTTCACCAAATACAAAGGCAAATAAAGGCTCTGCCCACAGGATCAGAATTAAGGTGGGAATGATCGTTATCAGAAAGAGCACTCCCCATGTTTTATACAGAAAGTCCCGGATCAATTTCTCAGCATTATAACGGTCAGAAAGTTGTTTAAAGAAGACCTGTCCTACAGAATTTCCAATAAATGCCGAGGGAACACTTAGAACCCGATAAGCGAGAGAATAAAAGCCTAATACCTCTTGCCCGAAAAATGAGCTAATTATAAAGACAGGTATTTCTAAGGCTCCATAACTCAGAATGTTAGAGGGAATGAGAAACCTGACAATTTCAGAATATTTTGCAGTTACAGACTGTTTATTTTTCTTCAGATAGTCTCTTTCTACCCTAATTCTGATCCTTTTAAAAAACAGATATACGGTAGAAATGAATCGTCCAAATACATGCCCTGAGATCAATCCGAAATTTAGGGTGCCGAGAAATCCGAGGCTTACCTGAGTTCCGCCAACTGTAAAGCTTTGTATTACTTTTGATCTGGAGGCAACACCATATTGCTCAAACCTGACGATCCAGTGAACAAGAATGTTCAAAGCAGAATTGAAAAATACGCCAACGGGGATCAGCCATAAGACAATTGAATTGAAATTACCTGAAAGCCATTCATTCGCATGTATAAATGATATGATCAGATAAAGAAAGGCACTAAAGGAAAGGTTGATTATAAAACTAAGCCTGAAAAGAATTGCCGCATTTTCATCTCTTTTCGGAAGCACAAAAGTATATTCAAAGCATCCTGTACTTAATATGGTAAGTATTACAACAACGGAATGGAATAATTGTAACTCACCAAAAGCCTCAGCAGGAAAGATCCGGGTTAAAACGGGACTTATAAGCAGGGTAAAAAGATGAGCAACTGTGGTGCCACCAACCAATTTAGCAACTTGGGTTGTAAAAGAGTTGGGAGTTAAAAGACCCGTTAAATTAAATCTACTTTTGAACATTCAGTGCATTCAATGAGTGAGGTACGACTGTTTTTGCTACTCAGGTATCATCAGTTTCAGAATACTTTGTTGAGCCGGTTACTATAAAGTATAGGCTCAGTAGTACAAACCAGAAGTCCATAACCTGCATATTATGAAAAAGGGTATTAGTTAATCCTGCCAGTATAAATGTAATTATGGTTGTCAGTATGATACTTGTAAATAGGAAAATGAGTTTTGAATCGGATTTTAAGTTTTTAAAAGCGGTGAACATAGGTTGCAGGTAAATACCGGCAAAGATCGTTAGGCCAATTATACCATATCTTCTCAGTATCAGAATAAATTCATTGTCAACTACTGTGGTATGTATGGCTTTAGCAGCACCCCAACCTAAAATTGGTGACTGAAAAAATAACTGTAAATTCAGATACCAGGCCAGAATGCGCATAGCAAAACTTTCATCAGAAAAAATATCAAGCCCGGATTCCAGCCGAACTATTATACGATATGAAATGAATGAAACGGCTATCAAAAATGAAATCCCGAGAACCGTGATAAGTGAGATGATCTGTAATTTGCTATAACCTGCTTTGGAGGCTCCAATCAAGATCATGATCACCGTTACCAGAAGGTAGGCTGCGATCATTGTCCTGGATGCAGCAAATAAAATGAAAACAGCTAAAAGAGCAATACTGAAAAGCAGTAGAGTTTTTTGTTTTCGTCTATCTTCATAAAAAAAGAGGCCCAGAGCAATAAGGTGACCTGTGACTAAAATTGCTGAGTAGGTATTTGGATTCTTATATGTAGCAGTGAGTCTGTTATTGATCAGGTGAATTCTGTCCTGCAAATAATATGGTCCGGTTATGCTATCCAGGTTGAACACACCAAAATATTGTAATATTCCAAAAGTCCCTGAGATCATTATTGTGATCAAAATAAAATATAAAATGGGGGTGATCCTTTTGGGCTCAATCCTGAATGTGTGAAGGGTCAAAAAGATCAATAAATATTTTAAGTAGGTAATGATCTCAAATAAATCTCTGACAGAAGGAGGGACATTCAATGCAAAATAACCGTAGAAAGTAGAGATAACTGCGAAAAGTATAAATGCACAGTAGATCTTAATAAATGCCCGGGCTGGTTTAGAAAGACTTAGTTGGCCATAATTTAAAATCAAAATAAGAGGAAAAAACATATATATAATGATCTCCTCAAACCTGACAGCAGGCAAACTCGAACTGAATTCAATGGGTGGAGTTAGGATCGCTAACCCAATCAATAAAAAGAGAAAATGATGAATAGGTATACTAAAATCACTTAGCACAAAATAGGTGCCGGTCACTAATAAAAATAGTGTAATAGGGATGATTATTGGGCTACCAAAAACAAAGGGGGGCACCAAGATGATTGAGATGGCAAGAGATACCTTAGAAATCTCTTTCCAATCTAAATGATATTTCCCTAGCCTTTCCAACCTATCAGGCTTCAGAGGCATGCTTTACTTTCTCAGCAAAGTTAGAAAGCTTTTCGTAGTAGTATGCTTTTAATATGATATACAGAACAGATAATAACATACCAGATAGAAACAACCCGATCGTCAATAAACTTCGCGTTGGAGCACTTCGTTTTGTTGGAATCTGAGGCAGGTCAACAAACTGAATACTCGGAGTATCTTTTGCTTCTTGTAGTCTTAATTGCTCAATTTGTTGTGTTAAGAACTCATATATCAAGTTTTGAACGGTCAAGTCACGTCGATACCGGGTGTATTCCAAGGCAAGTTCAGGAGTGTCAGTAAAGGCGAGTAATGGACCTGTTGAATCACTTGTAGAGCCATGGATTTTTAGCTGATTCAGCTTTTGATTTAACTCATTTACCAAAATTTCTTTGTTCCGGATTTCGGAAGCTCCCTCTTGGAATGTTTGCCTGGCAACCTGAAGCTTCACTTCTTCTATAGCTATCTGGCTTTCGAGCTGAGCCAAATTCTGTATCATCGCTTCTGTTTGCTCAGGAAGTGCTATAACACCAAACTCTTCTCCAAATTCCTTAATGTTTTCTTCGATATTTCTGATATCCTGTAGGTTCTTTTCATAACGTTCGTCCAGTACGTCCAGCTGGTACCTTGCTCTTTGGGTTTCTAATGATGTATAAATGTTATCAAGTTCACTTACTACATAATCTGAGATCTCTTTGGCCAATAACTGCACCTCAGTCTCATTTTCTTCGGGATGAAAAAACTCCGTTTGAAGCCCCACCGTAACCCGAATACTCCCTTCTTCATCAACCTCTACACTTACTTTTTCTCTGTAGGATTCTATAGCATCCTCAATTGTTATTGCATCAAAGCGCTTCATAAGGTCAAATTTCCTTATCGTCTTTTCTGCCAAGTTTCGACTATACAAAATGGACATAATTTTATTCGTTTCTCCCCCTTTGTTCAGTGCAGAAGTTCCTAAAACACTGTTCAGGCCTTGTGTCATCCCCTGAGGTAAAAATGCAGTCAGGGCTCCTGATTGTTCGGGCGGCAAAATGGTAGCAGAAGCGCTGAAAGTTTTTGGAACAGACAAAGTGATCAGCACTGAAATAATGGCAATAAACACACCTTGAATAAGAAGAAAATATCGCGACTTATATAATAAGGCGAAGAAACCCAGTAGATCGATCGTTGTTGGATTATTCGTCGTTTTGGCTTGATTGGTCATAGGGTAATGGTCTGAAGCCTAATTATTCTTAATAGCCACATAGGTGGTTATGATCCCGGTAATGGTTGTGATGCCGGTCATGATCAGCTGAAATCTGGAGTTTTTCACCTGATCCCTCTGCGTTTCGTAAGTGCGCTGGGCATTCAGTTCATCATAGGGGATGCGATCCACAAAGATGCGGTCTCCGGTTGCAAGTTCGGTTTCTTCAGGCCGGTACCAGGTGTTACTTCCGGCTTTAATGATAAATATCCGCTCTTTGTTGGCGGCTAATGCAAACCCACCGGCTTGGTTTATATAATCATAGGTATCTGAGGACACCCCTTCTGCCGGATAGTATCCCGGATTGTTGACCTGCCCAAAAACGAAGATCGTATTTTCATCCCGGGGGACAA
This sequence comes from Balneolaceae bacterium, assembly GCA_021767245.1. Taxonomy (GTDB): domain Bacteria; phylum Bacteroidota; class Rhodothermia; order Balneolales; family Balneolaceae; genus Gracilimonas. Next base: position 12,111 of record JAASTO010000022.1, on the reverse strand, counting down.
ATATCCGGTCTCCATCAAATAGCTTCACACTTTTGAGTTGGTTCGTGTCATTCAGGTTAATGAACACTTTTCCCCGGCTAACCTGACTTTCCAGCTCCAGATATTCTGATTCTTGCTGGATCTGATCTGAAGTTCGCCCGATAATGGTTGGATTTAATTTGTTTGGGGCTTCATTTTCAATGCTCCCGGCTCTTTGAAGGTAGGCAGCGGAAGGAAGGGCCTCATTAGTTAGGCCTTCAGAATATTGCAACAGATCATAAGCTGTGGATTGACCCTGTCGAATCGGATACATACCGGGCATACGTACCTCTCCATGAATTCGGGCCGAGGCAGCCACCTGCTTGTTCTGATCTACGGGAATTACAACCCGGTCATTGGGTTCAAGGACAAAGTCTTGCCAATCGGATGAGGTGATTTCCATTTTATTTACGGAATCACCCTGTAGCCGATAGATAAACGCTTTGGATGCATCGGCTTTGGAGGTGAGTCCGCCCGCAATTTCTATTAAGAGATTCGGTGTGTCGCCTTCCGAATATTCGATTTCCTGGGGTTTCAGGACAGCCCCTGAAATACTCACTTTAGGAGATCGGGGTGAAAGGGTTCTTAGTTTAATTTGGTCACCCAGTTGAATGCGAGGGTTCCTGGAAGTGTGCCCGGCTTTTAAAAAAGCGATCAGATCGGCTTTACTTTCACTTCCGTCAGCGTGCAAAATGGTGATATTGCGGAAGGAATAATTATTGTTTCTGAGGATTTGGGAGGCATTCAGGCTGTCTTTATCATAGCTGCCGTTCAAGGAAAGCAGGATGGCATCAAAGATCCTAGAAAATGCAGGAAGGGTATGTTTACCGGGACTGGTAACATCACCCGAAACATAAAATGATATGTGTTTGGCTCTTTCCAAGGTCAGGTTCACCTCAGATGATCGAAAAACCTGGTCCGATTTATTTTGAATTTTCAGTTTAGCCTGATCGATCGTAAGTCCTCCAACCTGAATGGTTCCTAAAACCGGGGTTACAATATCACCCTGAGAATTAACAGGTATCGCTCTTAACACAAGGTTGTTGTTGGCAACTATTTCAATGGAAAGAACATCATTGGGGCCGAGTACATAAGAAGAAGGGTCGATGATACCATCGGCTGCAAGCACTTCAGAACCGATCCTTAGGCCCATCGGGTCCTGATAATAGTAAGTATTGAAGATCTGATTGAATTGAACTCCGGTTTGTTTGCTCTCAGAATTTTGATCTGATTGTTGAGCCATCAGAGATGAGGCAGAGGAGGCCACCGCAAACCCAATGAATAAAAGTAAAATACGTTGAAAACGACTCATGTCTATGAATTGTATGAGAGTTTAGCCTGCTCTGTTCTTGTCTTTTTACGAGCCAGAATGATACCCGCTATTACGGAACCTGCTCCAATATATTGAAGAACCGTAAGTTCTTCACCTAACAGTACAAGTCCAAATATCAAACCCAGAACCGGAACCAGGTTTTGATAAGCCGCAGTACGAACGGCTCCAATTTTTTTGACTCCGTTATTCCAAATAATGTATGCAATTCCAATGGACAAAGCACCGCTGTAAAGGATGCCACCAAATCCGATCCAGGAAATGCCACTCCAGTTCAGTTTGATGAGAAACGGTAAGCCAATGAGTGTTAAACTGATCAAACCCACTACCGACATAAAAGCAGAATATTGAAGCGGGCTGTAAACTCTCAGATATTGTCGGGAGAGGATGGTATAAATGCCCCAACAAATGGCAGCCGCCAGTGTGATAACATTTCCCCAGAAAGATTCCGATTCAAATGAGATCGTATCAGAACTACCGATCATGATCAGGGCTACGCCAATGAAGGCGAATAAAACACCCAATGCCTTATAAAGCGTGAGTTTCTCATCGGTGAAAAACTGAGAGAGCAGGGCCACCCAAATGGGAATGGTGCCAAGCATTACTGCAGCATTAGCGGCGTAGGTATAGTTAATGCCAATAATAAAGAACAGCTGATAAAACAGGTTTCCGATGATACCGATCCCAACCAGTTTCCAGAAGTGTTTTTTCCGGACTTTGAGGGAATGCCCTTTTTTTCGTGCAAAGTACCACAGCAAGCCGGTGGCAAATATGAATCTCAGTACATTAAAGCTGTAAGGATCAATTTCGCTCAGCGAGACCTTAACAATACTAAAGTTAAGTGCCCAGATGATAGCTACAAAAATAAGGCTGAGATCAATTAAATAAGGGCGGCTCAAAACAGGATGGATGATATTTTAAATTCGAAAGGGGAAAAGGTACGGGTAAAAGCACATTTAAACCGAAATAAAACAGTCCGTGAAAACGAATATAGGTCTGTTACAAAGCATAAATGACAGACTAAAGAGATGAGCTGCGACAAAGCTTTTTTAATCCCTAAAACTTTTATCTTTAGCACAAATATTAAAACAAAATTTTATCAAGTGATTCAGCGAATTCAAACCGTATTTTTGGCCTTAGCATCCATTCTGAACCTCGTGGTTTATTTTACACCTATTTATGATAAAGCCATGAGTGACCCTCAGGCTTGGATCGGATATGGCCTGGCGATCTCACTCGTGTTACCGATGGTACTCAATGTGTTTGCCATCTTTCTGTACAATAACAGAACCAATCAGGTCTCATGGATCAAAAAGTCGGCTCTTCTGCAGGTGATAGCATTAGGTTTCGGTGTGGGAGTCTTGCTTTCTCTTGGAGGATTTGGAACCTACATGTGGGATGAAGGCCTTGGTTCAGGCCTGATTTTTCTATCACTGATCTTTCAGATCCTGGCTATGCGGTATATTCGAAAGGATGAAGAGCTTGTCCGTTCAATGGATAGAATACGATAGGGGTATTTTTGGATCAACCGTTCTCAAAATTAAAGGTCTATTCATTTCTGGTTATCGGATTGACCACCTTTGGGATCGCTCCGGTTTTGGTGAAATTTGCCACGGAGTATTCTGCCTTGTTGTTGGTGACCATCCGAACCATCGGAGCTTTTCTGATGCTGGTACCGGTATATGTGTACCAAAAAAGAAGTAAGAAATACGACCTTAAAGCAGCGGGTAATGAAAACCGACTGATGGCTATGGCCGGTATTGCGCTGGGGCTTCACTTCACGCTGTGGACCAGTTCATTATATTTCACATCAGTGGCTTCGGCCTCCGTGTTGGTGACTATTCATCCCATCATGTTGATAGTGGCAGAGCGCGTGTTGTACAAGATGAATTTTGCCCCCACGGTTTGGGTAGGCGTATTTGTGGCTTTTGGAGGGTCGGTTTTACTTGGGGTATCCGATTACAATGCTGAAACGACTTTTTCAAATCCTGTACTGGGTAATGCGATGGCATTTACCGGTGCAGCAATTTTTGCGGTTTACTTTCTGATAGGAAGGAAGATCAGGCAAAACCGATCCTGGCTGGGATATGTATTTCCTGTTTATGGATATGCGGCTGCAACCTGCCTTGTCATTTTATTGGTTGTAGAGGGAGTTCCGACTGAACTCGATGCTACCGTTTTATGGATAGGGCTGGCACTGGCATTTGGTCCACAGCTTCTGGGGCATGGTTCACTGAATTATGCCGTGAAATTTGTGTCACCTACATTACTGTCTACCCTGATCCTCACCGAACCGATCTTCGCAACGATCCTCGCCTTCTTTATTTTAGCCGAATTACCGGCTGTTTTATCCGTTGTAGCCATCATAATTACACTGATCGGGGTGACCCTTACATGGAGGAAAAAACCAAAGATCCAAAGGGCTTCAGCCCAATGATTATTCAATTCTAAAGTTTGTTAATTGCCGGGAGCTCGTCTTTTTATCCGGTAATGGATCAGGTTAAAGCCATACAATTCAAGGGAATAGGATTTGTTGTGAACCTTTTTGAAACTTGTTTCGTTAACAATTTCGTATATATTAGACCTCGCTAAGATTTGAGGATTTTCAAAATATTACCTGTATAATGCAGAATAGCATAAAAAATATGCTTTCAAATATGGTTGAGAGAATTAAGATTAAAACCAACGTATGATTTTGAATAAAGATCACATTACGGGAGTTCAAAAATATATTCTGCTCAGTGGAGTTGGGATCGCTTTACTTGCCGGTTGCAGTAATGAGCCTGTTCCTGAAACTTCTGCAGAGCATTCGCTGCCTGTTACGGTGAACGAGCCCATCCAAAAAGATTTTGCTGAAATAAAGCAGAATGGGGTTCTGAGAATGATCACCAGTTACAGCTCAAATTCATATTTCTTGTATAATGGAATTCAGGTTGGATTCGAGTACGAGTTACTCAAAGAATTTACCAAAGAAAATGACCTTGCTTTAGAAGTAGTGATCGTTGGGCCGGATGAGAGTCCCTACGATCTGTTAAATAGTGGAGAGGGCGATATTATTGCTGCCAACTACACCATTACTCCGGAAAGGAAACAGCTTGTTAAGTTTACCCGGCCTTATAACCTGGTCGATCAGTTAGTGGTGGTATCTGATGATCTCGGGTTTTACCCTGAAAGCATAAGTGAGCTTGAGGGTTTAACGATCAGTGTGAGACGTAACAGTTCTTACTATGTACGATTGCAGGAATTAAAGGAAGAAGGCTTTCCGATCAGTATCAATGTGATACCGGATGATATGGATACAGAATCGGTGCTGTTTCAGGTAGCAAATGGCACATATGAGGCAACGGTGGCCGATAATAATATGTATGATGCGGCATCCAGGTATATGAATGGATTGGTGAAGGGTCCCCTTATTGCAGAAGGTGATTCCATAGCCTGGGCTATTCGTAAAAATGCACCGGACTTAGAGCATCAGCTCAACCGCTTTTTATATAAGCATTTCAGATTTAATGAGGATGGAATACCCAAGAGATCAGCTTTTCTGAATATTCTGCGGAAAAAATATTTTGAATCCGGTAATCAGATCGCTGATTATTTTAGTCCTACTTATCAGCAGGGTGGTCAGGCCGGGACCATTTCTCCTTACGACGAAATGATCCGCCAGATCGCAGATGAGTTTGAATTGGATTGGGTGATGATGACAGCCATTGCCGCTCAGGAGTCCCGGTTCAACCCATCCTCTGTAAGCTGGGCCGGCGCGGTAGGTATCATGCAGGTTCTGCCGCGCTATTCGGAGATCTCCCCGGATTCTCTGTATATACCGGAAGTCAATATTCGTGAAGGCGCCAAGATCTTGTCAGAACATTTGAAGCATTATTCTTACATGGATTCAACCAATCAGTGGGCGTTCGCCCTGGCAACTTACAACGCCGGTATGGGCCATGTTGCGGATGCCCGAAGGCTTACCATCGATCATAATAAGAATCCCAACGAATGGGAGCATGTCTCTGAATCATTGCTAAAGCTTATGCAGAGAAAGTATTATCAGAATGCACGCTACGGTTTTACGAGGGGGATAGAGACCGTCAGGTATGTCAATGAGATCATGAACAGATATAATACCTATCAGACGATCCTGGCGTACAATGAAACCAAGCGGACCGGCAACACCGGGGTATTTGGCCTTCAAACGCTTAACTGACTTTGATCACCAGCAATGTGATATCGTCGTATTGTGTATTATTTGAATAAGCTTTGATATCTTCGATTACGGCATCCATGATCTCCTGAGAACTTTTGGTCAGATTGTTCTGAATGCAGGCTTCAAGACGTTCCTCACCATATTCTTCGGTTTTATCCGGATTCATGGATTCAGTTACACCATCCGTATAAAGAACCAACACGTCGTTTTTCTTCAATTCAATGGTTTCGGATTCGTAAGGCATAATGGATTCCATGGCTCCCAAAATGACCCCTCCTTTATCCAGTTCAACAGGTTTTTTTTCTCCTTCTCTGAATAACAGGGGATTGTTGTGGCCGGCGTTGACATACTCAAAGTAGGTGCCGCATTCTGAGATCTTCCCCCAGAAAAAAGTAATGAATTTATCGGCCGGGGTATTGTGATGGATGATGTTATTGATGCTGTCAGTGGCTGCAGATAAGGTGATGTCGATCGGGGCCAGGGCATGTAACATGGATTGAAGGTTGGCCATCAATAAAGAAGCGGGCACACCTTTTCCGGTTACGTCAGCGATGGCAAGAATATGTCCGCCATCAGGGGTTTCCACCACATCAAAATAATCACCGCCAACCTGCCGGGATGAAATATTGGTCGCTTTAAGGTCAAAGCCGGAAATTTCAGGCACCGGGGAGGGAAACAGGCCTTCCTGAATAGTTCGGGCTAATTCCAGTTCTTCTTCCATCCGTTTGTTCTCGATCCGTTCTTCAAGAAGCATGGTTTTTTGAATGGCAAGCAGAGCAAGGTTTCCAAGCGATTGCAGGAAATTAACCTCCTCACTTCCATATTCCTCTTTGTTTGCGGGTGCCCCCACGCCAACCACTCCGATCTTTTCATTCTGGAAGCGCAGGGCAATGACCAATCGGATATTATTTTTATCCAGAAACGGACAATCGTGTTCTTCATTACAGTAGAACACATCGTCGAGTTCGTATAGCTTTTTAAGCTCCTCCTGAGAGGGTTTTTCCTTCAGCCCACTGCTTGAGATCAGTGATCTTTCATCATCAATATCAAGGGCAAAAAAGAAGGTGCGGATTAACATTTGCCCAAGCATGGCAAATTTAAAAGTTCGGGCAATTTCATCCTGATCTACCATCAGGTTAAAATCCTTACTTAGTTCGAGCAGGGTATGCAGGTCATGGACCTTTCGATCCAGCTTCCTGTTAATGAGTCGCAGTTCCTGAAACATTCTCGAGTTTGCAATGGCCACAGAAGAAATGATGGCCAGGCTTTCGATGAATTCAAGTTCGGAATGGGCAAGGGGTTGCTTGTTGCCCTTGGCTCCCAGGCAAAGAAAGCCCAGATGATGGTTGGTGGTTCTGAGGTTAAAAAGTGTTGCCTCTTCAGAAAGTCCCAATTCCTCAACCAACTCAGGATGATCGGTTCCCTGAATTACAGATTTTTTTAGGATCGATTCATCAACAGGCAGTGTGATCAGGTCGTCTTCATTGAGGGAGTTTTGCCCTTTGATCTTGCTCACTCTGTAGCTGTTTTCAGATCCGTTTTGGATCAGAATAATCCCCCGGGTAACGAGCAGCTTCCCCATGGTGATCAGTAACAGGTTATTCAGTACAAAATCAGGATCCTGAGACTCAACCAGCATTTTACTGGTTTCAAGAAGGGTACGCAAAGCAAAGCGGCTTTGGCGTTCTTCGTTATCCAATGATCTTAAGTCAGTTTCCACGAGGCGTCAAAGGTTTTTGACCATTCGTATTTCGTTGCTTTTACCTCTACGGTTGTATTGCACCTGATCCATTACTTTCCGGATAAGGTACACACCCATACCCCCTCTTTTCTTTTCCTTGATCCGTCTCATGAGGTCCGGCTCACTATATGAATCCGGATCAAAGCTTTTACCGTTATCGATCAGGGTGATCCAAAGCTGATCATCATCTGAGCCAATCTCGATGCTCACTTTTTCAGCGGCATTGTTGTCGTAGGCGTGTTTGATGATATTCGTATAGGCTTCATCAACGGCGAGGCGGATCTCTGAAATGATCTTCTGGTTCAGCCCAATATTCTTAGCGTGGTCAGCAACAAAATCACGTACCTCTGCCAAGTGCTCTGTAGAAGCTTCAACAGATAGGGTATGTACTTGTCGGGTTCCTGCCACGTCTGCTTATATATTAATTATTAAAGCTTTGCAGTGCTTCTTGTTCACTATCAAGGATATCATAGAGAGTTGGAAAACCGAGCAGATCAAATACATTGTATACACGATCATTCATGTCGGTGAGTTTGATGTCGCCGCCCAAACTTCGCACATCTTCGATATAAGCCATGAAAACTCCCAGGCCGGCACTGGCTATATAATCCAGGCCGGAACAGTTTACCACAATGGAGTAGTTTTCGTTATCAATGAGAGATTTAAGTGCATTTTCTAACTGTGAAGCCGTATGTGCATCCAACTCACCACTGATATCCAGTATACTGACGTTCTGATTTTGCCGTGTAGCGATACTGAAATTTTTCATTTCGCTTAAATTGAAGTTTTTAGATCATGTTGAGAGCGCATAATAACGTAAACCACAGAATTAGAAAAGTTTTTGCCTGATGGATTACGAAAAGGATGAAAAAAAGATACAAAAAAATAGCCCCGCACATTTATCTAATGTGCGGGGCTGACTATTCATCAAGAGAGACGCTACTTGAGCGCGTCTTTAATTAAGCAATTGCTTGGGAGAGAAGCAACTACTAATTAGATTGCCTTTCTATCTTTGAAACCCAGTATCCGGTATTCAGCTCTTTTCCGAGTTCAGCACCAAAAGATTCAGCATCTGCTTCGTTCGCAAAAAAGCCCACCCGGAGTCTGAACCAGATGTCACCGGTCTCCTCTTCTCCAATTTTGACTGTGTAAACACTGGGATAATCCCGTTTTCTAAGTTTATCTCTGTAACTATTTGCAAGAGATTCAGACCGGAACGCACCTACCTGAACCGCGTATTCTCCATCTTCTGCAAAATTACCGCTCATTTCCTGTTCTTCTTCTTCCATAGCCTGTTGCTCAGCTACGCGTGCAAGGCTGTCCTCGCGTGCCTGCATCAGCTGTTCAATGCGTTGTTGTTCAACCTGACGGAGTGAATCAAGTCGAGCCTGTTCAGCGGCACGTCTTTCTTCTTCACTTGGTCCGCAAGCCTGAATACTGATCAAAGCAAATGCGAACACGAATGTGTAGATGCCTAATTTTTTCATAAGTAAGTGTATTAATTTATAATTGATATACGTGATAAACCCTCAATATTTTAAACTTACATCATACCAATCTGTTTCACAAATATTCACGCATCAAAATTTTCAGAAGTATTGGAATAGTCCTTATCTTATGTAGACTGAATCTAAATCTAAGTTTATTGGTTCAGTTCATATATGGATAAACCTCTTCTACACATCACCGGACTTACGAAAGCATTTGACCAAAGCGGGCCTGTTGTAAACAACGTTGGCTTTGATGTTGGTAAAAATGAGATCTTTGCGCTGCTTGGACCAAGCGGGTGTGGGAAAACTACAACACTTCGCCTGATTGCCGGATTTGAACAATGTGACGATGGTGAAATTTCTATTGAGGGCGTACTGGTGGAAAGTCCCTCTGTGCACCTTTCCCCGCAAAAAAGAGAGATAGGTTTTGTGTTTCAGGATTATGCTCTCTTCCCGCACATGAACGCACTTGAAAATGTGGCATTTGGGTTGAGGGAAGTAGAAAAGAAAAAACGCCCTGTCCTGGCAGAGGAAGTGTTGTGCCGAACCGGTATGGAAAAGTATAAGCACCGAATGCCCGACGAGCTTTCAGGCGGACAGCAGCAGCGGGTAGCTTTGGCTCGTGCCATTGCCCCAAAACCTCGGTTGGTATTAATGGATGAACCTTTCTCCGGATTGGATGCCATGCTTCGGGACACCACAAGAAAGGAAGTAAGGGGTATCCTCAAAAAGTCGGGTATGAGTGCCATATTGGTTACGCACGATCAGGAAGAGGCCCTTTCTTTTGCAGACCGGATCGCGGTGATGAACAACGGTCAGATCGAACAGATCGGTACGCCTGAAGAAGTTTATTATCACCCCAAAACACAGTTTGTAGCCCAATTCCTGGGTCGTACCAATTTATTCCGGGCTCACGCCGATGGAAGCGATAACGTAGAAACCCGACTTGGACCGGTGAAGATCAACAAGGAGGCTGAAGGGTTGATCCTGTGTTCTATCCGTCCTGAGCACCTCACCATTGAACGGTGTGAAGCTAATGGTAATGAAAGCGGGATCATTGTTGGGCGTGAATTCAGAGGGCACGATATTACCTATCATGTGTTGTTCAAGGGAGATAAATATATTGTTCACACCGATAATCGCCTTCTGTTTGATGTGGATGATCACGTGGTTGTGAAACCTTTGGAGCCGGCGGTAGTATTGGAACAAAAGCCTTAAAATTTAGAGGAGGATACATGTCATTTTTTGGATTTTTATTACTGTTATTGATCGCTGCCATTTGTGGCGGGATCGGCCAGAGCATAAGCGGGTATAGTTTCGGAGGGTGTTTGATCTCAGCCGGAGTGGGATTTATAGGAGCCATCATCGGTAAATGGATCGCCGGTGAGCTGGGGCTGCCGGAACTTTGGTCAATAGAGATAGATGGCCAACCCTTCCCCATAGTTTGGTCCATCATCGGTGCATCCTTGTTTACAGCTATTCTTGGGGCGGTTCTAAGGGGTAAAGAGAAGGTAGCATAAGTCCTTCCACCCCTTTGAGATGATAATATTTGTGAAGCCATTTCCATTTCCGTTTGGTATTTCGTAATTAGCAGCTTCTTATTAATGCTAAAAACGGATACATGTATAAGTCAGTTATTTTAACGGTTATTCTATCTCTCAATGTAGGTGGATATACCCTCTACGCTCAACAAAATGATGAACTGCCGAAACGGAGTGATAATCTTGAGGTCCTTTCGCATGTTCCTTTGGGTGCACCCTTAAGTGTCACTGATATTGTGGTAGAGCAGGAAATGAGTCGCCCCTACGCTTATGTTGGCAGGATGCAGGCAGAAAAAGGATTTGATATCATCGATCTTTCGGATCCTGAAAAAGCAGAGGTGATCTACCGATGGAGAATGCCAAACGAGGAGCTGCATGTGGGGCTCGGCGGTATGGACCCCAAGTATTTTAAGCATAACGACCGGTACTATGTGGTGCAGTCGTTACAGTTTTTCCAGGGTGGCCCGAATACCGATGCCGGAGCGGTTGTTGTGGACGTGACCGGCTTGCCGGATGTGAGTAAGGTCAAAACTATTGGTTATGTACGCAATGCCGAGCATCCGGGAGGATTTCACAATATTTTTATGTACAAGCATTCTGACGGACGCCCGTTGCTGTTTGCCACCACCTCAGGAGATGATGCCTATGTGTATGACCTGGGTAAGTTCGTAGAAGGAGAAGAGGATATACTTGCCGGAACCGTTCCGAATCCTGACACGCCTGCCCGCATGGCCGGTGCTTCACTGGGTTACCATGATTTTTATGTGGGTTACCATCCCGATAGTCAGCAGGACCGTTTTTATGGCGGTGGAGCCGGCGGTTATTTTGTGTTTGATGTGACCGAAATGGATTCGGTGAATCTGATCGCATCCGTAACGGGTGTCAGTGGAGTGGTTTGGGGACATACCGTAACGCCTTCCCCGGATGGCCGTTATATTGTTGGTGAGACGGAATACATGCATGCGCCCCTGCGTATCTTTGACCTGAAGCCGGCCCTGGATGGAGAAGTGCAAAATATCCGTGAGCCGATCAGTTCCTGGAACTTTGACTATGAGAACCTGGTGCATAATCACGAAGTAAGGTGGCCATACCTGTTTGTATCAGGATATGAGGACGGGCTTTTGGTGGTAGACCTGTTTAGTCCGGATGAGCCAAAGACCGTAGCTTATTACGATACCTTTTTGGGTAAGCATCGGTCCGGTATGTGTGGCGATAGTACCTGTAATGGAGCCTTTGGCGTGGATGTAAGGAATGAAGACGGCCTCATTGTCGTGAGTGACATGGGAACCGGATTCTGGGCTTTCCGTCTGGAAGATTTCCAGGGCTGGAATGGCCGCGGCTGGGGGATGCCAAATATTTCCAGTGCTCAAAACTGGGATGAAGGGCCTCAGGCAAACTAATTTTTTTACCGTAAGCTGATTATATTTAGCTATGATAAGAACACTATATCTCATAATTCCGGTAATTTTGATATGCACGGCTTTCAGTATTGAACTGAAAGCCGATCCGGGGCCGCCTATTCAATGCGTGGATACCGGGTCTGAATATTATACCATCGACCTGGTGACCACCAAAAATATACCCGGAACCGGACAGGCAAAGGGTAAAGCGGTGATGAAGTTTTCTCCCAACCCTTTTGGGATATCCATTGCTAAAGACGGGTCCTACCGTCACCGTTTGGATATTCAGATCAATAGAGTCAACAAACCTAAAGAGGGTGTATTTGTAGCCTGGGTCACCACACCGTCTCTGGATAAGGTCAGGTTGATAGGAACGCTTGATGAGGATCT